>CALCGO010000345.1 GCA_937901055.1 uncultured Rhodobacterales bacterium | reverse complement strand
CATGGGAAACCATCCTGCTTCGTGTGAAGTCGAGAGTGATGAGTATACCCACATCCGCAGCACCATTGCTGATCGGTGTGGATGATCAGGCCGTCATTCAGGAAACGATTGATGAAATGGTACGTGACGCACTGGCCGAATTGTCGGCTGATTGGCGAGGCGACATTGAAGACAGTTGACCAAATAATACAGCAGGTGATGTCCATCCTCGCGCCGCCACCCAAGATGACGGTTAGTCAGTGGGCGGATGAATACCGACAGCTATCATCCGAGGCATCTGCAATGCCTGGCCGGTGGCGGACTCGAGTCGTTGAGTTCATGCGTGAGCCGATGGATTGCGTCGGAGATCCCCGCGTCAGACGTGTGGTTATCATGGCCGGAGCGCAGGTGGCCAAGACCGAAGTGTTGTTGAACGTCACAGGGTATCTGATGCACTACGAGCCTAGCCCGATCATGGCGGTACAGCCTACGTTGGACATGGCCAAGGCATTCTCGAAGGACCGCATCGCACCGATGATCCGTGACACGCATGTGCTGGCGGAGCGCGTGAAGGATGTGAAGTCCCGCGACAGTGGTAATACGATATTCCAGAAGATATTTCCGGGCGGACACCTCACGATGGTTGGTGCTAACTCGCCGTCGTCCCTCGCGTCACGACCGATCCGCGCCGTGCTTGGTGACGAGATTGATCGCTTTCCGGTTTCGGCAGGCACAGAGGGCGATCCAGTTTCGCTGGTCGTCAAACGTACCGCCACGTTCTGGAACCGGATCATCGTTCTGGTGTCCACACCGACCAACAAAGGTGCAAGCCGGATCGAGGCTGCATACGAGGAAGGTGATAAGCGACAGAGATGGTGCCCATGTCCAGAATGTGACGAGCACCAAACCCTGAAGTGGGCACAGATCAGATGGCATGACAGTAACCCCGAGACTGCGGAATACGTCTGCGAGCATTGCGGGTCTTGCTGGACCGACCCACAGCGTATCGCAGCCACACGTGCAGGGGAATGGCGAGCGAGTGCGGAGTTCACGGGCACAGCGTCCTTCCACGTGCCGGGGTTGTTAAGCCCTTTCACACCCATGTCACAGGCGGTGCGAGAATTCCTTGAGGCCCGTAAAGACCCCGCGCTGCTGAAGGTGTGGGTGAACACTTACCTTGGCGAGACATGGGAGGAGACCGGTGAGCAGTTGGACTCTCACGAATTGTACGACCGTCGCGAGGATTATGAGACACGAATTCCAGAAGATGTGACTATCCTGACAGCCGGTGCGGACGTTCAGGATGACCGGCTTGAGGTCGAGATCGTCGGATGGGGCGATGACTACGAAAGCTGGTCCATCGACTACCACGTCATCTACGGCGACCCATCCGCGCCCGAGGTGTGGACCGAGCTGACCCGCTATCTGAAACAGATGTTCGTGCATCCGATATTCGGTGACACGGTTATTCGACGGACCTGTATCGACACAGGTGGTCACTACACGCAGCAGGTCTACAACTATTGCCGTGGCAAAATACCGACGATCCTACCAATCAAGGGTGTCGGTGGTGAGGGTAAGCCTTTGGTGGGACGTCCGTCCCGTAACAACATCGGAAAAGTGCCACTGTATCCGGTCGGCACGAACACCGCCAAAGAGCTTGTCATGCAGCGGTTGCGTGCCAAGCCTGACGAGGCCGGTAGGTGCCACTTCCCAATGCATTACGACCAAGAATACTTCAATCAGATCACAGCCGAGAAGCTGGTCACACGCTACCACAAAGGGTTCAAGCGGACCGAATACATCAAGACCCGCGCCCGCAATGAGGTGCTGGACAACAGGGTTTATGCGACTGCTGCACTGGAAACCTTGAATGTGGACCTCAAGGCGCAGAGGCGTGCCATGACGATGGCGCTGGACAAAAAGGAAAAAGAAGGCGACAATGCGACGAACAAGAAACCCGTTCGAAAGAGCGGGCAATCTTATGTCGATAGCTGGCGAAAGTAACCGATGACCGATCCTTTTGACACGAGCAAACTTCCCACAGGCGAACCGGACGAAATCGTAGCTGGTGATTTGCTACGATGGCGCCGTACCGATCTGAGCAATGATTACGACCCGACGTTGTACACCCTGAAGTATTCCGCACGGCTGGCCGCTGTCACATCGACAGAGGTAGAGATTACGGCCACATCGGACACAACGGGTTTTTACGTTGACGAGGCATCCGCTACGACCGCTGCATACGCTGTCGGGGATTATTACTGGCAAGCGTACATCACCCGAATTGCGGACAGTGAACGCATTCTGGTGGACAGTGGCGAATGGCGCATTCTGTCGAACTTCGACGTAGACACACCTGCCGACCCACGGTCCCATGCCAAGCGCATGGTGGACATGATCGAGTCGGTGATCGAGAACCGTGCCGACAGCGACGTGATCTACTACATGATCGGCGGTCGTGCCGTCAGTAAGATGCCTGCCGGAGAGTTGACGAAGTGGCGCGATTACTATCTCGCGGAATACAATCGTGAACAGAAGGCCAATGACGTGGCGCGCGGCAAATCCAATCAAAGCTCCATCACAGTGAGGTTCGTAGAATGAATTTGAACCCGTTCAGACGGCGCAAGCCCGCTGCCCGTAAATCGGTACGGTCCTTCTTCAATGGCGCATCGACTGTGGCGCGTCTTAGCGACTTCACACCGAGCTATGCTTCAGCGAACGTCGAGATCGAAGCGGATATGGCACGACTGCGCGGACGCGCACGGAACCTTGCCAACAATGACCCATTGGTCAACCGCTGGATGCAGTTGCTCGAACTCAATGTAGTCGGCCATGTGGGTTTCAACCTGCAAACTCGTGCTCGCAACCCGAACGGCGGCATGGATAAGTACGGCAACGACACGATTGAGAAGCGTTGGCGCAAGTGGTCGGAGACGGCCACAACGGATGGTCAGATGACGATGCGTGCTGCCTTCCAGATGGCCGTTCGAACACATGCTCGTGACGGCGAGGTGCTGATCGAGGAGGTCGTGAACAACAAATACCACGACAGCTACGGCCTGCGATTCATCGAAGCCGATCAGCTTGACGAGACGCTGAACGAGGACAACCATCAAGGTAAGGGTAACGTCATCCGCATGGGTGTCGAACTCGACCAGCAGGAAAAACCTGTCGCATATCACCTGCTCACATCACACCCTGGCGACAACACATGGTTCAAGGGTGGGCGGAAATACCGTCGCGTCCCTGCCGACCGTCTCATTCACCTGTTCAAGAAAGAGCGGCCCGGCCAAGTCCGTGGTGTTCCGCCGACAGCGCCTGTCATGGGGTCTGTTAAGCTGTTGGGCGGCTACCGTGACGCCGAGATCACCAATCGTCGCATCGCCGCGTCCAAGATGGGGTTCTTCACCAAGGAAGACGAGAAGGTCGATGGGTTAGGTACGATTGCCGACACCGTTGATGATGACACTGGCAAACTTGAGATGGATGTTGAACCGGGCAAGTTCACCGAGCTACCGCAGGGTATGAAATTCGACCAGTTCAATCCGTCGTCTTCGGGCACGGACTACGCTGACTTCGAGAAGCAGATCATCCGCTCCATTGCAGCCGGTCTAGGCGTCTCATACAACAGCATCGCTGCCGATTTGGAGAACGTATCGTATTCTTCCATCCGTCAGGGTGAGTTGCAGGATCGTGATGCGTACCGGATGATCCAGAAGTTCTTCATTGAGCGGATGGCTAACCGTGTGTTCGCCAATTGGTTACGGTATGCGATGTTGCAGGCCGATTTCCCGTTCCCTTTCAGTCGTTATAACAAGTTCTTGGATGCCTCAACATTCCGTCCGCGCGGATGGGCATGGGTTGATCCAAGCAAGGAAGTTAGTGCAGCGGTCAAAGCCATTGACGCTAACCTCACATCGATGACACATGTCGTTGGTGAGCAGGGTCGTGACATCGAGGACGTGTTCGAGGAGATCGAGTCGGAACGCGAACTGATGAAGACGTTGAATATCGAAGCGGTTGCAACAGAATGAGTTGTTCGCTATCCTTGGGTGGAAACTATGGAGGCTATCATGCCTGACAACAAGATTATAGGGTCGAAGTTGGAACGTAACATGCTCTTGGAGCGTGCGGACGACGACAACCTTAAACCCCGCCAGATGTGGATATCTGTGTCATCCGAAGTTGCTGTTGATCGTTGGTTCGGTCCAGAAGTTCTGGTGCATGACGAAAAATCCATTGATATGGAATTCTTTGCCGGAGGCAGCGCGCCGTTGCTTCTGGACCATGATCCGAGACGACAAATCGGTGTTGTGGAGAATGTACGCCTCGATACGAAGGCCAATAAATTGAGGGCACTCGTGCGTTTCAGTAAAAACGCAATGGCTTCGGAGGTCTATGATGACGTTGAAGACAACATTCGCAAGAATGTGTCAGTCGGATACTCCATCACGAAGGTCGAACGTGAGGAAAAGGGTGGTGAACTCGTTTCAATGCGTGTAGTCGGCTGGAAACCTATGGAGGTTTCGATTGTGTCAATTCCTGCTGACGAGACTGTCGGTGTGGGGCGAGCCCAAGCGGATCTCGAAAATCCTAACCCTAAAACGGAGGCTATTATGCCCGAAGATAAAAAACCCGCAGAACCGCTAACACG
>CALCGO010000344.1 GCA_937901055.1 uncultured Rhodobacterales bacterium | reverse complement strand
TGAGAACTCGCATCGGATTGCTGGCGCAGCCTGAATCTATGCGCTCAATAATTGGTGCCACTAAGCGAGCGTAGCGGCGTGATTGAGGTGAATTGCGAGTGTTTTCATCCCTAAACGCCATAGACCAACGTTAATCGGTTTAACGAAGCTAAAGTGGAAAACGATCACCAAGCGCCACAGCCAAGCGGATGGTCTCAGGGCTCGTTTTAAAGTACCTAAATGGGGAATATTTTGCCATACGGCGAGGTTACGCAACCGCCCTGCCCACTTCAGCCGAGTTTAATCTGACAAAGCATGCATTATAGCAAGGCGCATAATCTCTGGGCTTGTTATGAAGTAGCGAAATGCGGAATTTTTTATCATCAATGTACGCGACAAATTAGCGTGCCAGCTTAAAGATGCTTTACTCTGACAAAGCCTGGCTCACTGTTTCAAAGTCGCAATATGCTGCTTGTGCTCTTTCATCTTCTAGTAACGCCCACGCGATATCGGGGGCAATCGTGAAGCAATCACAGCCAATTTCCGCCAGCTTGTTCATTTGATTTGTTGAACGCAGTGAAGCTACCAAAACACGTGTGCCTGATCCTGAGCCAATGGCGAGCATTTGACGGATCATTTCATACGCAGGCAAGTCAGCCTCTAACATTCGGCCAAAGTATGGAGCGATGTAATCTGCGCCCAACCCCGTTGCGACAAACATCTGTTTTGCGTCATAGCAGGCGGTCATCAAGATTGGGCATCCATCTGACGTTAGCTTTGGGACCTGACGGATAGCAGGCTCAACCAACGGTACTTTCACCACAGTTCGAATACTTGCTTTTTGCCCGGCTGTCATCAATTCCTCAGCCCAAGGGCGATAGGTTTCGGGTGAGCCAAAGACTTGGGCATGGAGTTCCAAGGCACCCAAGTCAGCTGCGCGCTGGGCCATATCCACCCAATTGATCTGCGGATAGGACAGGTTTGCGCGGTGTGCCAACAGCGGGTTAGTCGTTATCCCCTTGAACATGCCAATGGGCATAAGTGAATCCCATTCGGCAACATCGGCAGTATCAAGGTAAAGATCGAGGGGCATGGTTATAGAACCGTTTCCATTAATTCCGCACGTGTTGGCGGATCACAGCCTTCTCGCCCACAGTTGATTGCAGCGGCCACGCTAGCCTGCGTCAGCAGCGACCTAACCTCATCTTCGGTTGCCGCATTTATACGTCCAGCGGATAGACAATCCATTTCGGAAAGCGACATCAACAGTGTTGCCGCAAAGGTATCGCCTGCACCTATCGCATCCATCAGGTTTTCAACGGGTGCTGCATCGACTTGAACGCGATGGTGCTTCGTAATCGCAAGAGCGCCTAACGGGCCCATTGTAAGGACAATAAGTGCTGCAGAGGAATGTTGCGACAGTTCGCAAAGCGCATCATCAAGACTTTGACCCGGGTACAGGTCGGCCAAATCCTCGTCGCTTAGTTTGATCATAGATACTTTTTGGACGATGCGAAAGATGCGCTCACGGTAGTTCTGAATATCTTCGATCACAGACATCCGAACGTTTGGATCAAGGGATACGAACAGTCCGGCGTCAAAAGCATAGGAAAGAACCCGTTCCCAGATGCCTGCGTCATCACCCTTCGTTAAGGTAAGTGATCCAGTGTGAAGCGCAGATGCTTCGGTCAGTTGATCAACCAGACCTTCAAAGGTGATATCGCGTTCAGCTGTGCCTTCCCTCTCAAAGCGATAACTCGGAATTCCGTCTGTTATTTCGACACGTGCCATTGTTGTCGGCAAGTTAACCCGCGACCCAGTAAGATTTACGCCCGCATCTTCCAAACCCGCAGCAAGTTTTCCACCCCAAGGGTCGTTGGATATGGGCGAGATGTAGCGGACATTGGCCCCTTGCCGTCCAAGTCCCATAGCCACGTTAAAAGGTGATCCACCAACCTTGGCTGTAACCTGACCTTCATTCGTTACATGATCGATCAAATTTTCACCCCCGATGGCAAATAGCGGCGGATTTTTATCCTGTTGGTTGGAGTGTTCTGGCACGGTCAAAGATCATTCCCACAAATGCTGAAGCTGCAATCGCGACCGCGCCCAGAATTAGGAACGGTGCTGTGATTTGGTAACCCATGACGACAACCGGAACAATCATCAAAACAAAGCCCGCCGCTAAGATCAGCGTTGCAGTCTTTGTAGTTCGGAAAATCATTACACCAGCGACAATTGTTAGGATAGCCAGCAAAAGAGATCCGAACGCTGTGCTGGATGCTGCGGCCTGATAAGCGTCAAGATCGGCGGGCGATAACAGGCGCGAATTCTGACCCGGTGCCAAAGAGGTTCCTATTTCACGCAACGCGACGGATGCATTGTGTTCGATTATCCCAATTTTTGCACTTAACCATATGGAAGCGGGTGTCATGAGTGACAAGAACGCCATGAACGCGCCGACACCCGCCAACAGTTTGCGCACTGCTCGTGGGTCTTTGGATTGGCGAACAATATCGATACCGACTGCAACAAGGATGATCCCACCAGTCACAACCATCTGCCAAAATGTATTTAGTTGGGCTAGAGTAAGACCGTTATTGATCAGCTTCAAAAGGATCACTCCCATAAACGTGCCCCACAGCGAACCACGGCCGCCGAACAGTGAAGTCCCGCCAATAACGACAGCTGCAATCGCATCAAGTTCCCACATCTGGCCATAATCAGACTTGGCGTAAGGGGCACGGCCCAGGAACAATAACGCCCCCAACGCTGCGCAGAAGGAGCAGATCATATAGGTAATAAGCGTATAGAGTTTAGTGTTGATACCGGCTTGCCGTGCACCAGGTTCGTTCGAGCCAATGGCATAGACATAGCGACCATAGCGGGTGTTTGCGATCAGGATCGCAAGGATGATGAAAAATCCAATGAAGATAAGCATCGACATCTGAAACGTGCGGAAAAAGTTCAGCCAGTTGTCATCAATAAATGCACCCAGGGTTTGTGAAAAGCCCGTCAGTTCACCTTCTTTATAAGCATCACGCAAGGCAGAAAATGGATTGTATCGCCCGAATGTATCGAACGTTTCTGGCAGCTTTGGCGTTGCTTGTGCGCTTGTGGCTAGATGACCTGACCCGCGCCAGATAGACAAACCTGCAAGGGTGACAATAAAGGCAGGCATCCCAAAATAAGCAACAAGTGTGCCGTTAAACGCACCCACAGCCATGCCAATTGCCAGGCCAGTCATGATTGCCAGGTAAGGCGGAAAGCCCCAAAAGCTGGCGACATATCCCGTAAGCGCCGCCGTCATACCCATCACCGATCCAACGCTTAGATCAATGCCAGCCGTCAGAATGACTAAAGTCATGCCTGCGGCGACAATACCAATCGCAGCCGAGTTGTTCATGATGGTCATCAGGTTTGAAGGGCGGAAAAATAATGTATTTGGGGTAGCGATTTCAATCGCAATACCAAGTACAATGATTGCCAGCAAGGCTCCGGACCATTCGGCACGAAAAAACCGGACCATCCATATAATAAATTGATCTTGAGGCGCTATTTTAGACTTTGGAAGTGGAGTGCTCGCATCAGCCATGTCTGTGTCCTGCCTTGCTAAAATCTTTATGCAAAAAGGGCGGGCTAAACTACGCAACCCGCCCTGAAAGCAATATATTATTTAATGCCAACCATGTCTTTGTAGACTGAAGATGTTTCTGGTGTCACTAAGAAAAACCCTGTGTC
>CALCGO010000343.1 GCA_937901055.1 uncultured Rhodobacterales bacterium | reverse complement strand
ATATTACTATTGCTTCAGCGTGAGGGTGATCTGCGCGCACGGCAAGTGTAAATATTTCATCCGGACTTAATTCGCCTTGCTCATGACTGCTAAGGGAACGCCCAGTTTCTGCCCAATTCACTGTTTTGATACCTGCCTCTTCGAAAAAGCGAATGGCTTGGGTATTTATCTCGCCAACATAGGGAGAGGCGAAGCCAATTCGTGTTGTGTCGATGGCCCGTAATTCGGATATCAACGCACCCGCTGCTGTGATTGCCTCGGCGCCCGTAACGGTTTCTATCTCTCGTTTCAGTTTGCGGTCGAACGCAATTCCCTGCGTCAGGGTGGCTGAAGTACAGCCATACAGCACCGCACTTGGCCGCACCCCCGCAATCAACTTAAGTGCCTCGCAAATATCTGTCTCCCCCATCCGCATCATTTGATCGGAGTCCGGAGTTTCTTCGATTTCGTAGCCGCCAATTCGGGTGAAATGCGGTTGAATATGGTCCGGCAACAATGTTGCCAAATCGGGTTCCAAATTTGTGTTTGTGAAGGGGACTAAAACGCCAATTCTCATGCTTGTGCCTATTCGGGGACTAGACCGTTAATATACCTTTGATGCTTGCAACGGCTTGACCACCGACGCGCAGCGTTTTGATTTGCCTGTCCTGCACGTCAATTTCACAGCGGACCAAACTTGGTCGGCCAATCTCGGCACCTTGTTCCGCCAAAATTCGTTGTGATTTGTTGGGTATGAAGGCATGCCGCAGAAGATATCCCGCAAGTGCACCGTTTGTTGTGCCTGATGCCGGCACTTCATCAACACCGACTGCAGGGCAGAAATCGCGAATATGAAGGGTGTTGGACGCCTCCGCCGTCTCCATCGAGAAGCAAGCGATGGTTTGAACACCGTTTTCGTTGCTAACGTCGGTTAGCGCCTGAAAGTCAGGGGCCAGTGCCTCCACTTCGGCCAAGGTTTCGAAGTGCACGAATAGGTGCTTCAAACCCGCGTCTGCAACCTCGACCGCGGCTCGGCTGCCAATGTCGCGTTCTGGGACACCTAATGCGGCAGCCAGCGCAGCGACATCAACGGAGCAAGGGATTTGCGTTGGCACGGACAGCTGCATCATTACATTTGGTGGTGAGTTGTCCGAAGCATCGACAGATACTTGAACGTCTCCCGCAGGTGCTTTCATGACATAGTTGGAAATCGCCGAATTCGACGGGCCTTCCTTTGCAAGGTGAGAAAACAAACCAACCGTAACATGACCGCACATGGCGATTTCGGCGCCCGGCATAAAGAAGCGAACTGAAACCTCGTTTCCATTCTGATTTGTTACAAACCCTGTAACAGCGGCGTTTATTTCGCGGGCGATTTTCTGCATTTGCTCGGTTTCCAGTGCGCCGGCATTTAGCACGACGCCACCGACATTTCCCCCAAATCTCTTATCGGTGAAACAGTCATATATTACGAGCGGAAGTTCGTTTTGATCGGAGCGGGGCAAGGCTTTTCTCCTTCAGTACCGGCAATTATGCCCGTTCTAGCGCTGCTATTTGACGACCATGACGGTGCATTTGGCCAAGGTTTCCACACGTTGTGAAACTCCTCCGCGTAGCATGCCCTCGATATCGCCCATACCGCGCGAACCGATAACGATCAAATCGGCCTTGTAGGATTTTGCGCGGCTCACAATTGTGCGTGCGATTGGCCCTTCCTCGGTCTCCATATCGATGTCTTTCATGCCCGCAAGGCGTGCCACATCGACAGCGCCCGCCAGCAAGTACTGCGCTCCCTTTTTCAGAAGATCAGCGTCAATCGTTGCCATGTGTTCGGCCTTTGCGTATTTTTTTAGGCTGTCAGGAAGGCGATAAGGCTTAACCACATGGAAAAGCAGAAGCTTAGCATCCACCGCTTTTGCAATCTGCGCCCCCATTTCGACGCTTTTCAAAGAATGTTTTGAACCATCTACGGCAACTAGGATTTTCTTGATCATTG
>CALCGO010000342.1 GCA_937901055.1 uncultured Rhodobacterales bacterium | reverse complement strand
AAGGACGAGCAGGATGGATAGAATTGTTGTAACCGGTGGTACGGCGCTTAATGGACAAATCCCGATTTCGGGCGCCAAGAACGCGTGCCTAACGTTAATGCCTGCCGCCTTGCTTAGCGAGGAGCCATTAACGCTGACCAACGTGCCGCGCCTCTCGGACATTCGCACCATGACTGAATTGTTGGAATCACTGGGTTGCGAAGTCGCGTCGCTACAAGGCGGGCGCGTGTTGGCGATTGGCACGGCGAAAATCTCTAATCACACGGCGCATTACGACATTGTGCGCAAAATGCGTGCCTCGATCGGAGTGCTCGGGCCGATGTTGGCACGTGACGGCGAAGCTGTTGTTTCTTTACCCGGCGGTTGCGCGATTGGTGCCCGCCCCGTCGATATCCATCTGTCAGGGTTCGAGGCCATGGGGGCCGTACTGGACCTTCGCGACGGATATATACATGCGACTGCGCCGAAGGGCTTGATTGGCACCACGTATGAACTTCCGTTTGCATCCGTCGGCGCGACAGAGAATTTGATGTCCGCTGCCACGCTAGCAAAGGGTACTACGGTTCTAAAGAATGTTGCGCGCGAGCCCGAAGTTGTCGACCTCGCAATATGTCTTCGGGCAATGGGTGCACAGATCGAGGGGGAAGGAACCTCAACCCTAACCATTCAGGGTGTTGATCGCTTGGGGGGCGCGACTCACCAAGTGGTGACCGATCGGATCGAGCTTGGCACATACATGCTGGCCCCTGTTATTACTGGTGGCAAAGTTGAGCTGTTGGGTGGTCGCCGTGATTTGGTTTCAGCGTTTAGCGATAAGCTTGAAGCTGCCGGCGCGATTATTGAAGAAACTCCAAACAGCCTGATTGTATCGCGGAAAAGCGATATCATTCATCCAGTTGACGTCAAAACCGAAGTACACCCTGGTTTTCCAACGGATTTGCAGGCCCAGATGATGGCGTTGCTAACGTTGGCTGACGGCACGTCTGTGTTGGAAGAAACCATATTTGAGAACCGCTTTATGCATGCACCCGAACTTATTCGTATGGGAGCAGACATTGAGGTTCACGGCGGTCATGCGACGGTAAATGGTGTGAAGTCTTTGAAAGGCGCGCCGGTTATGGCGACGGATTTGCGGGCTTCGATCAGTTTGATAATGGCAGGTATGGTAGCCGAGGGGGAAACTGTGGTAACGCGGGTTTACCACCTTGATCGCGGGTATGAGCATGTGGTGCGAAAGCTCTCGGCTTGTGGTGCGAAAATTGAACGTATTTCGGAGTAAATCATGGCAGATGCAAAATTTTCGGACGGTGCAGAACAACCGCTGCGCCTGAAGGCCGAAAGCACCGACGATCTGGCGGTTATCTCGACGTATGTTCAGGATGCGGTCGGGCAGAATTCCGAGATCTCGTGGTTAACGAAAAAGCACCGGTTCGCGGTATTGCTAAACCGTTTTCGCTGGGAAGATCGTTTGAACGCGGAGCAACAGGGGCGCTCGTATGAACGTGTTCAATCAATGCTTGTGGTGGACTCGACGTTGAAAGTTTCCGCGCAAGGTTTGGATCCGTCTGACAAAGAGATGGCGTTTGAATTGCTGTCTATAAACTTCGAAGCAAGCGAAGACGGTGCAGGGCAGGTAATTCTAACGCTTGCCGGTGACGGCGCGATTGCGTTGGATGTTGAGTGTCTTGATGTAACCTTAAGCGATGTGTCGCGCCCCTATAAAGCGCGCTCCTCTCACGTTCCAGCACATCCGGTCGAATAAAATGCCCGTATTTTTGAATTCGAAACAGCCTGACTTCGAGGCACGATTTGTCGATCTTCTTGGCATGAAACGTGAGTCTGACTCAGATGTTGACGCAGTCGTTGCCGATATTATCGCAGGCGTTGTCGAACGCGGCGACGCCGCCGTCATCGATCTCACAAGCAAGTTTGACCGACTAACACTGACACCGGATACACTTGCGTTTTCGGCAACCGAGATGGATGCCGAGATTGCAAAAGTTCCGGCTGTTGAACGTGAAGCCTTGGAATTGGCAGCAGAACGCCTTCGCGCTTACCACGAACGCCAATTGCCAACCGATGAACGCTGGATGGATGAAAGCGGCGCAGAACTCGGCTGGCGCTGGTCTGCAGTTGAATCGGCGGGGCTTTATGTGCCCGGCGGTTTGGCCTCTTATCCATCGTCCGTGTTAATGAACGCCATTCCGGCGAATGTTGCTGGCGTCGAAAACCTTGTGATTTGTGCGCCGACACCGGACGGCAAGGTTAATCCTTTGGTTCTGCTGGCCGCGAGGCTTTCGGGCGTTGAAACTGTCTACCGTATTGGCGGCGCGCAAGCGATTGCGGCGATGGCTTACGGAACGGAAACGATCAAACAGGTCGACAAAATTACAGGGCCGGGGAATGCGTTCGTAGCGGCCGCTAAACGGCGCGTGTTTGGGCGTGTCGGGATTG
>CALCGO010000341.1 GCA_937901055.1 uncultured Rhodobacterales bacterium | reverse complement strand
GCACCACTATCCATCATAATGATATTACATATCAACGTGTTAATTATTTATGATGGAATTAGTCCCCTCTTTAGTCCTCCCTTTTGTTGACGGTACCCGTTAATTTTGCAACGCGCCCGCACGCCTGTGCATCGATGATGTGGTGAGTGATTCTGCATGTGAAGTTCCAGATTTAAACTTTGTTGCCACGCGTTCCCGCATCGCTGCATCTGTCAGCAAGCGCGCTCAGGGTATAGCAACCGTAAACTTGTCCCAGCCATCCAAAGCTCAAAGATGGATGCCTGCACTATGAAGTAGCTACGGGTAGCTCTACGGCGCGATTAGTGCTTGCGCGGCTAGTATGTATCCCACATTGGTGATCGCGAAGTTTATCAGACCACACAAAATGTAAGTGTGCTAAAAAAAGATGGTTCAGGAGAAGAATAACGTGGGTATCGTATTAAAGTATTTTCCGATTATGGGTGCAGCTGAGAGAGTGCGGCTTGCTCTATGGCTGGGTGAAATTGAATTCGAAGATGTGCGGGTACCGCCAGTGAATTGGGCCGAGTTAAAAGGCCAGACCCCATTTGGGCAATTGCCGGTAATGTCCATCGACGAAGGACCTTATATTGCCCAGAGCAATGCTATGCTCCAATACATCGGAACACTTGCACCACAGCTATGCCCTGCGGATCAGTTTTTGAAAGTGCAAGAAGCTATAGGGCTTGTTGATGATTTTGAACGAGCTTTTAGGCCCTGTATTGGAATTGCGCTTGAACCAGAAAAGTTGGGTTATGGAATTGCGCCTGCGACATCGTTGCTAGTTAAGGATAGCCCTGAGTTGAGTGAAACGATTAAGGCCCTTCGCGAGGCATTCCTTTTAAATGAACTACCAAAGTATTGCGGCTTCTTTTCTGGAATGATTGAAAATTCTGAAGGCCCATTCCTTTGTGGTGCTGAGCCAACATTAGCAGATTGTTGTCTCGCCCCAGCCCTAGAACGATACACATTGGGCTATATTGACCATGTGCCGAAGGAAGCACTTGATGCCTATCCCGCAATGAAGTTGTACCTCGAAGCTTTTAAAGCTTTGCCTCAAGTGGGGGCCTATGAGCAGTCTAAATCTTAAACACTCAAGGAGGTTAGCACACTTGTCCTTTTTGAAGTGTGTAGACCCTTTATCCACAAGCGCTTTGATCTTTGGAATATTTGGGTGAGCCATTAAGTTGGAAATATAACTATAATGGCAACCGCCACTTTAACGACAGGATGAATGCAATGTGGGAAGAACGTTTTGCGCAAGAAGGATATCTGTTTGGAACTGAACCAGTCCCGTTTCTACTCAAGCATGACAAACATTTTGCAAAGGGTCAGTCGGTTTTGTCGATTGCTGAGGGCGAAGGCCGCAATGGAGTGCATTTGGCTAAAAAGGGCCTGAGTGTGACAGGTGTTGAATTTGCCCCCTCGGCAGTTGCCAAGGCAAACAAACTGGCCACTCTGAATAAAGTGGATGTCGCCTTTGTCCAATCAGACTTGTTCGAATGGAGCTGGCCGTACAATGCCTTTGATATCACCCTCGGTTTGTTTTTTCAGTTTGTTGGCCCTGTTGAACGCGATATTCTTTGGCAGAAAATGCTGGATGCAACCAGCCCTGGTGGGCTGATCGCAATCCATGGCTATACGCCCAAACAGCTGGAATTTGGAACAGGTGGTCCGCCACATGTGGAAAACATGTACACAAAAGAAAGTTTTGAAGCAGTCTTTCATGATTGCGAAATGCTGGTCTGTGAGGAATATGAGGCCGAGCAGAGGTCTGGGTCTGCACATGTCGGGATGTCCGCGTTGATTGACTTCATAGCACGCAAGCCTATTTAGGCAGCCATTTTTCAAGCTATTTGATAGCTGTGTTTTTAAGCCATCCCCCTCACAGCCACTATATGGCCCGCTAAAGGCGCAACAGGGGCTGGGTGTGGGGTTAGGTTGGACGTGTGGGGCTGCAGGAACGCCACTTCTATTCACGCATCAATTTCAAGCTAAACCGTGCTGCTGCTCTCGCCGAGTGGCGTCAATTATTGAGCGCATAGATTCAGGCTGCGCTAGCAATCCGATGCGAGTTCTCATTTGTCTGACAGCACTGATTAATCACCAACTGCCGGAATTTGGCATGGATGCCCACGGTTCGGCTATGGCTTTTGGTCCGCCTTCTTGCAACAATTCAATTGAAATGCCGTCGGGTGAGCGAACAAAGGCCATGTTGCCATCACGGGGCGGCCTGTTGATGGTAACGCCCGCATCCATCAGGCGTTGGCACAGCTCATAGATCTCGTCAACGCGGTATGCCAGATGGCCAAAACTGCGGCCAGTTTCGTATTCCTCCGGGTCCCAGTTGTGGGTAAGCTCCAGCGCTGGTGAACGGGTTTCCTCATAATGTGCGCGGTCTGACGGTGTGGATAGAAAATAAATGGTGAAGCGCCCCTTTTTATTTTCGATTGTTTTGGCCACTTCCAGTCCCAGAAGCTCGCAATAAAAATGCAGCGAAGCGTCGACGTCGGAAATTCTAACCATGGTGTGTAAATATCGCATTTTGATCCACTTTCTGTTGGTATGAGTTGATGATAGAGGATGCGTCGCGATCTAAAATAATGTGTAAATCAGGGTGGTTTCGCAACAGGCTGGCGGGGCAATCAGGGGTAGGTCGGGTTGATAATGCTTTGGCCATTATTTTTGACTTCTGATCGGATGTGGCCAGCATAATGATGCGCTGCGATGCCATGATCTCGGCAACGCCAAGTGTCAGTCCGACGCTGTTAGCAGGATACCCGCCAAGGGCAATTGTTGACTCCGCCAAAGACACAATGCGGCAGATGCTATCTTGGGTGCTGGGGGGCTCGTTGAAACCAATATGACCGTTCACGCCGATGCCCAAAAGCTGGATATCCACCCCGCCCAGTGCAGCAATTTTATCCAAGTGATTGGCCACCGTTTTATCTGGATCATCAAAACTAGCAGGAAGGCCGATAAAGCTGGCATATCTACCGTTTAGCTGGCCAAGAAATTGCTGCTGGATGTCAGTATTAAAAATTCCGGCTTTCGAATGGTTATCCCCGATCCCGCCCAGCACCACCATCTCGTCAAGCTGGATAAAATGACAAGCGTTGAACATTCCGGGCTGGCGCGCCTCCCTATCGACTAGTTTTTTATAAACGCCGGTCATGGTGTTGCCGGTTGCAAGGCCAATAACCGGTGCCGAATTATTTTCAGCATAGAAAATAATAGCCGCCGCAGTGGCCGCCTCGGCGCTGTCGCGTTTGTCATAAATATCTATATTAAACCTATTCTTCATAACGACCTAAACCTTTTTCTATTTACTTATTTTTTGGGAAGCGGTGGAGCGCCTTTTTTCCAACACGGCCAAGCCGATCAGGCTGGCAAGAATACAAAATGCGCAGATGACCGTATTTTTGCTTGGCAATTCATCGAAAAAGAAATAGCCGATGGCGGTGACGGGAATGATGTGGAAGTAAAACATCGGAGCCAGAAATGATGCCTCGGAATTACGAAATGCGCGGATGAAAAATAGCTGGGCGCTGGTTGCTAATAGCCCGGTCATAATCATCAATATCCAGGCTTCGACGCTTGGGGGTTTCCAAAAATACAGCGCAAATGGGCATGATGTGATGGCGACGCCGATTGAATAACAGCCCATCAGCGGCAAGTCGCGCATCGTTTTTGATAAATGTTTTTGCAAGATAGTCGCGGCGCTACCGCAAAACATTCCCGCAACCGCCAGCAATGCCACCAGTTGCAGAAAGCTGCTTTCGGGACTGAATATTAGCCAAATGGCGGCGAAACCTGCCGCAATCACCCCCCAGCGATACCAGCTTTGCTGTTCGCCAAGGAAACACCATGCAATTACAGATACCACTGCCGGGCGCAGGTATCCGATGGTGCTGACCTGTGCCAATTGGATTTGTGAAATCGTGAAAAAGTTGATCGTAATTGCCAAGGTGGTGAATCCCACGCGCAGCGCATTCAGCCCTAAATCTTGGTTCATTTCGGATAGCCGTTTTTGCGTGATAAATAGGGGCAGCAGAATGATGCTGCTGGCAAGGCAACGGATAAACACGATCTGAATTGCTGGAAAATCACCCACGATAATTTTGACAATCAGGATGTGGAGGAGCATGAATACCTCGTTAAAAACGAGATACCGCACTCCGCCAAGATTATCGTTTTTCATTTGCACGCTTAATGTCGGGCGACTTGTAACAGATTGGTGAAAATGCGAAACGCTCCGGGTACAAGCTGGTCCATCTGATAAAACAGGTTCAAGGCACAGTGGACGTGCGAACCATCGCCTACGGGTGCATGGGCAAGGCTGCCATATAGCGGGTCTTCACCAGCGTCGGACATCGCCAAAATTGGGGTGTATTCATCCCCCCATTCGGATGCGAAATAGAGGCCGCGTTCCTTTTCCCAACCGTCGAAATCTGCCAAAGTGATCTGGTTAGGCCCGGCCATTAACTCATGGTCCGGCACCAGAATTTTTACTGGCGCGTCGGCCTCCGTCACCCGCCATCTGATAGAAGGGCTGCCCGGCATCAGATCATAAGGCGCACTTTGCCCCGAAATCCAGTTATCCTGCGGACGGTGATACTGGCTGACATAACGCCCGCCTGCCTGCATCCATCCTTTAAGGCGGTCCATAGCCTGATTAATGGGGCGTGTACCGCCAGCAAAAACACCACTAACAATGACGTCAAATCCATCTAGATTACCTGATAAAAGGGCGTCATCATCCAGCTGAGTCACGCTTGCACCCAACTGTTCGGTCCAGAACCACGCGCGGTCAACGCCGCCATCAATCCAGCCAACCCGAATGCCGTGAAGAGAGGCAGTATCGACGGCAACAATGTCGGTCTTGCAGGGCTGAAAAAGAGTTTGTGTGCGGATATGCGGATAGGCAAGGGTCTGGGATGATAGCAAAGGCACACCGCCAGCCTGCGCAGCCAGACTGTAGCGGCCTTGGCGCAGATTATCAGCCAGTGCCACATCAAAGGTGAAAGAGGCGCCTTTTTGCAAAGTGTTGGCAGTATTCACTATTAAAGCATCGGCAGAATTTGGTGCTGCGTTCAGGGTAATTTCGTCTGTGGTAAGAGAAACCCCCGCGGCGGCATCTTGCATAACCGCCAGTTGCAGCGACAGGTTTTCAGGCTTGTTCAGAATGACCAATTGCTTGGCCGGATTAATCGCAGCGGTCAGGGGCGGCGTACTGCCAAGCGGTTGATCTGGCATTAATGTACGCCGGAACTTTGTTCCGCGCACGGTGAATTCCACTTGCGCGTGCAGCGTTGATGGCCGCACCGAAACGCCGTGCCAACCCGTCATCACAGGTGTCGGTGTGTCGCCAGTAAAGCTGAATTCAGAGGAAAGGCTCCGGCGTTTGCCATCCTCCGTACCAGCAACAAAACCAGACGCATCAATGGCTCCTAGCGGATCCTGCCAACTGGCATTATTTATTTCCAGACCGGCCTTTTCGGCCTGATGCCAACTGATACGCGCAGTTGTGGCGGCGCCAATTACCGGTATTTCAGGGGTCACACCGAAGGATATCTGCATCTGGCAGGCTTCGCTCATGGCCATCGCGCTTTGTGTCTTTTTCAACTGGATGCGGTGGCGATGAGGTTGGGTAACTTCGCCCTCCATCACATCAAGACAGGTCTGCAATTCACACAAAGCCGGGATGACGCTGGCGATATCTGGAAACGCCGCCAGTGCCTCTGCTGCCAATTCGGATGCCTTTAGGGCCGCCTTTTTGCCAGGCTCTCCGCTACAAAATTCAGCCATCTCTGCCAGCGTTGTTGGTAGATTTTCAGTCAACTTATCCGCAAACGGGGTGTTTGATGCGGTCTTTAGCTGGTGCAATTGCACTGGCCAGTTTTCTTCGTCCAGCAGGCGTCCCATGCCTTGGGTGGCGTGACTGGCCCGTGACCATTCGCCGATTTGTGCGTATGTGCCGCCGTAAACTGCATCAAATTCGCCGGTATCAACTTGGTGCGTTGCGTTGGGTGGGGGGACTTCATCATCATAGGATCCGCCGCCGCCGCCCCATGCCGGAAGATACAGCGCATTGGTCTGCCAGCTTCCCAAATTCAGGTCAGGGTAAACGCTGTCGTCGGCGGCTAAATCGAACGCAGAAAGGGTCACTTGGGTCACGGCTCGGTGATGTCCGTGCTGGCCTGGAACGTCCAGAAATGTCGGGAGCAGAATATCCGGCTTGAACATTCTGACAATCTTGATCATTTGGCGAAGCGAATGTGCCTCGCCCCAATAACCGAAAGTCTGCTTGTCGGATTTTGAAAAGCCAAAATCCCTGATTGGGTCATCGTCAGTTTCGGCTAACCATGCAAGATCAGCGCGGATCAACGCCATCGCTGCGATCAGCTCTTCAGTGCGAAGATAGCCCAGCGCATCGCCGCGTTCCGGGCCCAAAGCATTCTGCCCGCCTTGGCCGCGCACCGCATTCACATAGACAATATGAGCGCCTTGCCCCAGTGAAAGCGCAGCCAGCAACCGCGTGGTTTCGTCATCGGGGTGGGCACCGGTCTGCATAAAGCACAATGTAGATTGCAGAGATTTCAGCCAGCTATATAGCTCACGGATCGGGTTGCGCGTTTCTTGATTAATGATAAAGGACTTTTTCACGCGTCACTCACTTTTCTGGTTCGCTTGAGGGTGAATTGATAATTGGTGCGGTCAGCGGAAAAAATATTGATGGAAACCTCGATCGCTTTTTTGGCTGAATTGCGATAGCGCCGGATCATCTCCAGCCCCAGCGCGCCCTTGGGCAATCCCATTTCCTCGGCAATCTCGTCTGGAATAATAAGCGGGATAAGTTCTTGATGAATGTCGGAGATCGTAACGCCGTGCCGCTCTTCGATCAGGTCACAGATAAACCCGTCATAGGTGCCAATCTCATCGGCGATGTCACGATATTTGCTGTCCACATAGACATTGCCCCAGACAACAATCTTGCGGGTGTCCTTGTCGCAACGGTGCTGCTGGATGTGCATCCATTCCTTGCCAGGCTGGTTGTCCAGTTTGGCGGCCAGTGGCGCATTGGCGCTCATCATGCTTATCCTGCGAACGACCCTTTCGGCGCCGCGCCCATACAGCAAATCATCTGCCGGACGGGTGGTGTATTGAAGATTTGGGGTGGGTTTTAACGATAATAACCTCGTGCCATCACCGCGCCGCCGGTCAATAAGGCCGATTCGCTCGAGCTGCTCCAACGCCCGGCGCACCGTTGGACGGCTAACCCCATAAGACTTGGCAAGGGTGTCCTCGGACGGCAGATAATCCCCGACCGCGAACTCCCCGTCGGAGATCCGCTGATTTAAAGCGCCATATAAAACGGCGTATCTGGGTTCTGTAGTCATCGTTAAATCAATTCAAAAAGCAGCCGGTCAGACTGGTGAAGGGGGATAGAAGGCCATGTTTAGGCGGGTCATTATACATTTTTTAGTTCCGTGATCATACATTTCATTTGACAAGCTTTGACGCTATCACATAGGTGTCTAATATTACCAGTTGTAATTACCTTTAAATGACAGAAAACGCAACGGAGAGTAAAATGAAAAAGTTGTTTAAGTCAGCGCTTGCCGCAACAATTGCCGGTACAGCGTTTCTGTGGGCCGGTATGGCGTCTGCAGTTGAAATCGAATACTGGCAGTACACATACCAAAGCCGCGTGGATGCGATTGACAAGCTGATTGCGAATTTTGAAGCGGCCAACCCGGATATCACCGTCAAGCAGACACATTTCCCATATGCTGATTACCGCAAGAAAGTGGCGATTGCTGTATCTGCGGGCGACGGTCCAGATGTCGTGCAGTTGTTTTATGGATGGTTGAACGATTACCGTGATTCAGGGCTGATTCAGCCGCTAGACAAGTCGGTTTTCTCTCATTCAGAGATTGAAAAGAACTTCTTCCCGATGGTTTCGTCAATGGAATCTGATGGCGAATATTGGGGATTGCCCACGGCTGTGCGATCGCTGGCACTGTTCTACAACACAGATTTGCTTGCAGAAGCCGGTCTTTCAGGTCCGCCAAAAACATTGGACGAGATGGTTGAATATGCAGCAAAGCTGACCAAAAAAGATGCTGATGGCAACTATCTGAATATTGGCTATGCGATTGATACGGACGGGCAGGATCACCATTGGTGGCGTGAAGTTCTGACACGCCTTTACGGCGGTCAGCCTTATTCTGATGATGGCACAAAAGTCGCCTATAATTCAGATGCAGGTGCAAAAGCGCTGGCCTTTCTTACGGACATGGAAACAACGCATAAAGTTGGTTCAAACGGCTTTATGAATCGCGGTCAGGACGCCTTCAAAGCCGGCAATGCCGGCATGATTATTGACGGATCCTTCCGTATTTCCAGCTTCGAAAAGCAGGACGGGCTGAACTTTGCGATTGCAGAATTGCCGGGTCATAACGGGGCGCGCTACAACTTTTCCTCCTACTGGGTCAACGGCATTAGCTCCAAGGCCAAAGGCGAGAAACTGGCTGCTGCTAACAAGTTCATGCAGTACCTGACCTCTGACGAGGCGATGCAGGTCTGGCTGGACATAGTCGGCGAATTGCCAGCCAAGCCGTCGGTTGCACTGGTTGATGCGAACACATCACACCCGATGTATGGGCCGTTCATTCGTGGACTTTCCTATGCGACTGCAACCAACTTTATTTCAGAAAAGCCACAGCGTCAGGCGCTTATCGATGCCTATGACATGGTGGTTCTGAAAGGCATGACACCAGCAGAAGCCCTTGCAGAAGTTGCCGAAGACGAGCAGCAAGTGCTTGATGAATTCTACGATAACTAAGCCGGTACGCTAGTTGAATTGGCGTAAAAAGTGGGCAACACCAATTGGTAAATTCAGTGCGGTGTTGTCCATTTATTTAAGGCCTTCTCTGTTTCGCCCACACTTTCACATTCGAATTTCGGAATTCCTGAATATTTGAATTTCAGAATTTTGGCTTGAGAATTTTCGCGTTCCTCTCTTTATAGGTGTTATCTGGCTCATGTTTTTGGCATTCTGGAATAGGCTGACGATCAATCAGAAACTGGCTGTCACTGCATGGCTATTTTTGTTGGTTCCGATTGTGTTTTATACGACGATCAGGTTCTATCCGACCTTTGAGGCATTTTATGTATCGACCCTGAAATGGAACTTGCTGGGCGCCAAAAAATTCATTGGTCTTCGCAACTACGAGAAGATTTTGGGCGATGAGGATTTCTGGCTGGTTCTGTGGAATACCGTTAAATACGCGGCTATCGGCGTTCCCATCAGTCTGGTTGTGGCGTTTTTCATTTCCTACTGGCTGAACGAAATTACCTTCGGACATGACTGGATCAGGGCGCTGTATTTCATTCCGTTTTTGACCACTTCGGTGGCAATGGCGTGGGTATGGCGATGGTTTTATCAACCGATGCCGATTGGGTATTTCAACATCATGCTGTCATGGGTGGGCATCCCGCAGCAGCCGTTTCTAAAATCGATTGAACAAGCGCTGTACGCGATTATGGCCCCGGCTGTCTGGGCTGGTCTTGGCTTTCAGATCGTGATTTTCATTGCTGGTATCCGGGCCATTCCGAAAAGTTATTTTGAGGCGGCGGAGATTGATGGGGCCAGCCGTTGGCAAATCCTGCGTGAAATAACCCTTCCATCGCTCAAGCCAACGGTGATTTTCCTGACGATTGTTTCGACGATCGGATTTTTACGGATTTTCGATCAGGTCTACACCATGAGTGCGGATGGCGCCGGCGGTCCGTTGAACGCTACCAAGCCGCTTGTGCTGATGATTTATGAATATGCATTTGATGAATTCAAGCTTGGGTATGCGTCTGCGCTGACCGTAATCCTGTTCCTAATCTTGCTGACAGTAAGCGGATTGCAACTCTGGCTTATGCGGAAAAAATGATGACTGATAATACGGCTATAATCCAGCGGCTAGAACGCATGAGACCGGGACGTATCGTTCTTTGGACGCTATTGTTTCTTGGCGGAATTGTCATGATAACGCCGATTGTTTTCATGGCCTCTACCTCCTTCAAAACGGGCCAGGAAATCTATTCGCTCAGCATTATCCCGGATCAACCAAGTCTCGAAAACTATATCTACATACTGAATGAATCGAAATTTCTGCGGTGGATGCTGAACTCGCTCTGGGTGGCCACTTTCAGTACGGTATCAGTGCTGTTTTTCGATTCGTTGGTTGGCTATACGCTTGCCAAGTTTGAATTTCGGGGGCGTCAATTCGTCTTCATTGCGATCCTCAGCACGTTGATGATTCCGACCGAAATGCTGATTATTCCGTGGTATATGATGTCCCGCACATTCGGTTGGATTGATACATATTGGGGGATAGCCTTTCCCGGTTTAATGACGGGGTTTGGCACGTTTTTGATGCGGCAATTTTTCATGAATTTGCCCGACGAGATGATTGATGCTGCGCGCATTGATGGCTGGTCCGAATTTGCTATTTGGTGGCGCATAGCCATGCCGTTAGTGGTGCCTGCGTTGTCAGCCTTGGCTATTTTTCATTTTCTGGGGAACTGGACGGCGTTCATTTGGCCGTTGATTGTCAGTAACGATCCTGATATCTACACCATCCCGGTTGGGCTTGCATCTTTCAACGGAGAGTTTCAGCAGGATTGGGAAATCGTAATGACCGCGTCGTGTCTAGCGACAATTCCAACATTGTTGGTGTTTCTACTTTTACAAAAATTCATCATTCGCGGCGTCATGCTTGCCGGATTAAAAGGGTAGCCGTATGGATCAGAACTTTGATAAGTTTCCTGCCGAGGTTTACGCGCGGTCCGTGCTTGCGCCGGACCTTGACATCTATCGCACATTTTTCTCGGATGCGTTGCATGATATCAACGTTGCGCACGGAATTATGCTTGCGAAACAGGGGCTATTATCTGCCAGTGAATGCGCTGACATTCTGGCCGCTCTGGATGAAATTCACCGCACTAAGCCGTGGGCAAATGTACCGTTTGATGGCAGCTTTGAAGATCTGTTTTTCCTCGTAGAGCAGGAATTAGGCACGATTGTTGGCGCCGAGGTTGCGGGTAAATTACATACCGGCAGGTCGCGCAATGACATTGAACACACGATGTTTCGGATGGAGCTTCGTCTGCGGCTATTGAATATGCTGGATGAATTTTCCGCGCTGGCAGAAAAGCTGATCCGCCGGGCTGAAAAAGGTAAGGACGAGGTGGTCCTGCTATACACGCACGGACAGCCGGCCCAGCCATCGGTTCTTGGGCATTATCTGGGTGCGGCGATTGAATTTGTTTTGCGCGACATGCGGCGTATCCTCAGCGCGCTGGGCGATATAGATTTGTGTCCGATGGGGGCTGCCGCCATTACAACGTCTGGATTTCCGTTGGATAGGGCCGAGATTGCTCGGCTGCTGGGCTTTTCCGATATTGTTGAAAATTCCTATGGGGCCATTGCCGGTGTCGACCATATCACCAGTTGCTACAGTTCGATCAGGCTGGGCTGTCTGCATCTTGGGCGCCTTGTGCAGGATTTGGTGACATGGACCGGTTTTGAGGTTCGCCAGATTGATGTTCCTGATGGATTTGTGCAGATATCGTCGATCATGCCGCAAAAGCGTAATCCGGTGCCGCTGGAGCATCTGCGTTTAAAGCTGTCGCTGGCGGCGGGCGGTGCGGAACAGATTGTGCAGACGATGCATAACACACCCTTTGCCGACATGAATGATTCCGAGCGCGAAACACAGGCTGCCGGTTTTGCCGTATTTGACAGGCTATCGCACGCGCTGCCTTTGCTTGGCGACTTCATCACTGCGATGGAGATCAACAGGGAGTCCGTCCAACGCCGGATCCAGCTTTCGATGGCAACGATTACCGAACTGGCCGACACGCTGGTCCGCGAAGAGGGCATCAGTTTTCGGGCGGCGCACGGGGTTGCGCACGCGCTATCAAAAAGCTCACTTGCCCAAGGGGTTCCCCTAGATCAGGTTGATTATCAGGATTTTGCAAATGCGTTTGAAACGGCGATTGGCAAACTTCCTACACTATCAAAAGACAAGCTGAAACAGGCGACAAGCGCTGCCTATTTTATTGAGATTCGTGATTTGCCCGGCGGACCGGGGGCAAAACCAATGGCTGCTTCTCTGGCTGGATACAGCGTGACATTGCAGACCTTGCAGAATGAGATCGAACGCCTTCGCTTGCAGATAGACAGGGCGAATGTTGATCGCACTGAACAGGCGCGCAAGCTGGCGGGCGGGAAGGAATAATCATGGCCGAGGTAAAAATTACCAAGCTGACCAAAAAGTTTGGAAATACAGTTGTGGTGCAGGATTTTGATCTGACCATCAAGAACAGTGAATTTGTGGTTTTCGTTGGGCCGTCAGGATGCGGTAAATCTACCACATTGCGTATGGTCGCGGGGCTGGAGGAAATCACCTCCGGCGATATCGTAATCGATGGCAAGCTGGTCAATAACGTCCACCCCAAAAGCCGTGATATTGCGATGGTGTTCCAGAGTTACGCGCTGTATCCTCATATGAACGTCTTTGATAATATCTCGTTTGGGTTGCGGGCTCAAAAGCTTGGCAAGCCGGAGATCGAGAAACGCACCAATGAGGCGGCGGCTATTCTGGGCCTTGAGGAGTTGCTGGCGCGGCGGCCGGGCGAGCTGTCGGGCGGGCAAAAACAGCGCGTTGCCATGGGCCGCGCCATCGTGCGCAAGCCAAAAGTGTTTTTGTTTGACGAGCCGTTATCGAACCTTGATGCCAAGTTGCGCCACAAAATGCGCGCCGAAATGAAGCTGCTGCATCAACAGGTGCAAACGACCACGATTTATGTGACGCATGATCAGGTTGAGGCAATGACGCTGGCCGACAGGATTGTGATTATGTGTAACGGGCGGATTGAGCAGGTCGGCACGCCGGATGAAGTTTATAAAACCCCAAAAACTCAATTTGTGGCTGGGTTTATTGGCTCGCCAGCGATGAATTTTGTGACCGGCATAGTCGAGGCTGCTGGACGCGGGACGGCGCTGAAAACGGATGATGGGTCTGTTATTGCGATGCCGAAATGTCTGGCCAAGGTGGGCAAGCGTGTGACGGTCGGTTTCCGGCCTGAACATATGCAACTGGCCAGCACTACAACCAAGCCGAAATCGGCTATTTCAGTGTCCGTCACCCCTTCGGTAATCGAACCAATGGGGCATGAAACGATCGTTACTTGCAATGCACCTTTTGGCGAGATAACCAGTAGAATTACCGAAGAAGTAAAGCTGCGCGTGGGCCGGGAATTGCAGTTTCATGTGGCGTCCGACAAGCTGCATTTCTTTGACGATAAAACTGGTAAACGTATGGAATAAAATGGGAAATATCATATGACGGCAAATACCGTATAATCATATGTATAATTAGGGCTAGTAGCCGCCGCCCTGACAGCTGGATAGCCACAGGCTGGCAACTGAAATGGCTGGAATAATCAGCCATAATTTACCAAGCCGCAATTTTATACCTCTCTCAGGGTGCGCGGTAAATTTCCGGCCGGATGCCTGATTATTTGTCTGATTAGGGAAAAGGCTGGGTTTTTGGGCATCATCCACAGCAAAGATATCGACCACGCCGATTGTATCTATCTAGTCATTTAGGGACATTGCTTCGGTCATATCCCGAGAAGCAAATACTTTGACGTCCATGATGTGATGCCTCGCTTTCTTCACCATTACAGACAGAATGTCGCACCCATTATGGTTGAGCCAATTTTTTTTTTTGCAAAAAACTTTTCCCAGAGAAAGTGGCTAGAGACTAAAGTCGACATCTTCAAAGGTCGATGAGATTGGACTCTTCGAACTTGCAGACAAAGGACGGCATTGAGGTTTATGATCATACTTTGCTCACCCTAGCAGAAGCTAATACAGTATTTTTGGAGAGAGGGTATTATAAATCTGCCAAAAATATTCCTAGAGCGGCCGTGAACTAGTTCAGGAATATGTTCAGCATGACCTTGAAATAGGCAAACATTTTATCACCCGTCCCTCCTTGGGAACTCTCCTAAAACAACATTCTTGATATATTTCTCTGCACAGCTAGTTGTTTTCGACGCTTGACCACACTTTCTAAATTTCTGGTTGGCAAATCTTCTGCTCTTAGCTCCTCGATAGTTTCACCATCCACAACTTCATTTACTCTAATACCTGCTATATCGGTTAACCCACTGTCTTGCGCAGTTGGGTTCTGCTGCTTTGCATCCAAAACAAGCAAATGCTCGTGTGGCGTTCTTTACACAGGCTTCGTAGCCATAGGATATCTAGCCAAACTCTGCGTTCTCTTGCGCGCCACTTTTTGAACTTGACGCTCCAACACACGCCGAATCTGCCTCCTTGAAACAGGCAGTTTGTTCTCCAATGGTACGGACACTGTTAGCGTGTTTTGTTCTTGTGAAACACTGTGTTTAACCGACACACGTCTGATGGGTGGTTCAGCAAACAATTCAGCAGGTTCAGTCCACCAAGCTCAAAAATCTCCTTTGTGAACATTACCGAAGTCAGCGCAGAGTTCAGCATACTTGCCATTTCCTAAACTTTCACAGGTTTTTCTGAAGCCATCGTGGTGGCGCAGGGGCACTGTCAGAGAAAACTACTTGAGATCGGATGAGCGACTTTATAGCGTTTTCTAATGATAAAACATTCTCCATTTCTCTACTTTAAAACCAGCCCTAAAGTCATCCGACTTGCAGTCTCAGCAACGCCGAGCGCGGCCGTTAGTTCGTTAAGGAGAATCAATTTGTTCGCCCAATGTGTCGCGCGAGCAATCGCTATACCTTGATGTTGACCACCAGACATTACGCGGCGCCTTCCCAATCAGGTGCGCGGAGTTCAGGAAGTGAAATATCAACACCAGCCAAGCCGTCAGCAAAGAGCGTATGATGCAAATGAGACAGCCCAAGAGCCGCGCCACCAATCAAGGCGGCATGTTTACCAAGTTTACTTGTTTCGATGCGTAGAGGGCGCGGAAAACATAATGCTAGGGCCGTTTGTATTTCCATAAGCAGCTCTGATCGATGCCCAATTGAACCGCCAAGCACAACGATATCTGGGTCCGTAATGGCAGCAAGCGTGGCAATGCCACGCGCAACAAGCCGCGCAGTATCGCGCAACACTTGTTTCGCATTTTCATCACCTTCATTCGCCTTGTTGAAGATTTCTGGAACGCCCAGACTTTTGCCAGACAAGGCCATATATCGTGTTTTCAGTGCAATTGATCCCGCTTCGCGCTCGAACGCGCCAACCCGAAGTGACTCAGGATCAAACGGGTCCGCGCCAAACGCCATGTAGCCCAATTCGCCGGCAGCTCCAGCAGCACCCTTAATTAATTGGCCATTCAGAATTAGACCTGCACCGATCCCAGTTCCCAGTGCGATAAAGGCTAGATTATCGCAATCAATCCCGGATCCAGCCCACTGTTCGCCAAGGGCTGCGAGATTTACATCATTTTCAAGAACAACATCACAGCCAAGCTCAACGCTTACACTGGAGTGGAAATCAATCGTGTCGATGCCCGGAATATTAGGCGCCATTTGCACCGATCCATCGCCAGGGTCGGGTACACCCGGCACACCGATTACAGCAAAGCGCACACTATCTTTTGCAACACTAGCTTTCCGTGCCGCAGCAGCACAAAGGCGTCCTATCTGCGTAATGATGCTTGCTCCACCGAAGGAGTCTGTCGGCTCAACACTTTCCGCGACGACACGGCAATTGAGATCAACAATTGCTGCACGCAACTTTGTGCCACCAAGATCAACACTATAGATATAGGCCGCATCTGGAACGATTTCATAGGTAACAGCGGTGCGTCCGACATGTCCTTTGGTGCGGCCCGTCTCTTGGACCCAGCCCTCATCTTGCAAAATGTGTACGATCTCGGACACGACTTGCTTTGACAGACCTGTCTGCTTTGCCACGCTTGCACGCGAGATTGGACCCTCTTTAATCACAGCCTGCATCACCGCACTACGCGAGAGCTTACGTGAGATGTGTTTTGATCCGATCATGACTCATCCTTTAATTCGTTCCATGAACGTACTAATTTAGTGAGCAAACAGTCAAGCACTATTTAAAAGATATTATTAGACAAACTTGACGTCCCTTTGGTTGGTGTTGTCAGACAAACTTGAACACCCGTAAAAGGCACATCAAGTCAATCATCATGCGGCACAGAAATTGAACCACTC
>CALCGO010000340.1 GCA_937901055.1 uncultured Rhodobacterales bacterium | reverse complement strand
CCTGTCTGGCGCATGTATTTGAAACAGCTGGCGCGTTGGATAGGTTGGAGGGGTTTGCGTCCCTTCACGGTCCGGCATTCTACGGGCTCGCGCCGAACAGCGGTAAGATTACGTTAACCAAACACGCCGACCCCGTCGCCTTCCCTGACAAAATCCCCACCGGAGCGGGTGACGTTACTGTCTTTGACCCCGGCTTCCCATTGCATTGGACAACATCATGACCTCATTTATTGATCGCAAAGAAATGGCCCGCCTGACAGCGCGCATGTTGCTGGAAATCAAGGCTGTGAATTTCGAGGTTGAGAACCCGTACAAGCTGGCGTCTGGCTTGGTTTCGCCTAGCTATATTGATTGCCGCGAGATTATTTCCTTTCCGAGCGCCCGCAGCGCGATGGTGGATTTTCTGGTATCGACCGTGCAGCGCGACGTGGGGTTCGAGGCGTTTGATAGCGTGGCTGGTGGTGAAACCGGTGGTATTCCTTATGGTGCGTGGATGGCGGATCGCATGGGGTTGCCGATGCAATATGTGCGCAAAAAGCCGAAGGGTTACGGGAAGAATTCGCAGGTTGAGGGCGTATTGAAGGAAGGTCAACGCGTGTTGCTGGCCGAGGATATGACCACAGATGGTGGGTCCAAGATCAAATTCGTGCAGGCCATTCGCGATGCGGGTGGCGTTTGCAATCACACGGCGCTGATTTTCTTCTATGACATTTTCCCGAACACGCGTGAGAACTTGGCTGAACATGGCATCAGCCTGCACTATCTGGCGACATGGCATGACGTTCTGGTTGAAGCTAAGGCGGGCAATTATTTTGATGTGAAGACTTTGGATGAAGTCGAAAAGTTCTTCGCTGACCCGCTGGGCTGGTCGTTGGCGCATGGTGGGCTTGGAGAGGTTTCCAAGTAAGGGATCGCGCCCTACCCCGCCATCGCACGTAACAAGCGCTTTCGGTTGGCGGGGATGTCCCCGATTTCCATGCCTGTAAACACGTGGAGCGTATTCAAATCGTTGTCCACCACGGCATGATCAGAAACCCAACCGCCCATCAGAAGGTAGGTCCGCAGCAACGGGGGCATGCGCTTTTGCGCATTCCGTAGATCGGGCTTGTAAGGTTCTAGCGTGGCGGCAAAACGGAACACCTTTGGCGCTTTGATCTTCGGAAGCCAATGTTTAGGCGCTAGGTGACGTTCTTTGAGCAGCGCGAAAGCGTCGGTGTAATCCTTCGAGTCGGTACCGGAAAAGCTGGAGCAACCAAACAGGAGTTTTACGTTGTTTTCATCCACAAAAGTGGTCAACACGGACCATGCGACACGCACGATGTCGGGATCCTTAAAGGCGGGGTCGATGCAAAAACGGCCCATCTCGACGATCATGCCTTTGACCGAATGGAGGCCTTCGAGATCAAAGAACTGGGCGGAATAGGATTTACCAATCTGCGCGCCATCGGCGAGTGGTAAAAGGCGGAAGGTGCACGCAAGGCGGCCAGTGCGGGTTTCCTCGACCAGGATATGCTTGCAGATGAGATCGAAGGCGTCAGCGTCG
>CALCGO010000339.1 GCA_937901055.1 uncultured Rhodobacterales bacterium | reverse complement strand
TTTCGATCATCTCGGAGGATGGCATTTGATCGGGATCAGCCTCCAAGGTTTCCAACAATGCCGCTGGTTCAAGATCCATTTCCTCGCGAATACGATCTGCCGTTGCATCCACCCTGAACACAGCTGCCTCGGCCAACGCCTCACTCCGCGCCCGCGCCTCTCGTGCTTCGGAGGCTGCGCGTTCCGCACGGCGTTCGCCCTCCTCAGCTTGCCGCATCGCGGTTTCGCCAAGCGCCAATGCATCCGCCGCAGCATTGCGACGCCCTTCGGCCTGTTCAATTGACGCGGCCAAAGCCTCGCGTTTTTCCAAAAGTTCCTCGGGGGCGGTCGTCGCCGTTCCCAAATCAGCTTCGCTTTCGGCCTTGCGTGCTTCCAGTTCCCCAATCCGCTTCTCGGCATTTTCCAGCCGTAGCCGCCAGTTACTGACCTCTTTGGTTATCTCCTGCTGCCGACGTACTCGTGCCTCGCCTTCACGGCGCAATTCATCCGACAGTGACCGCCGTGTCAGCATGGCCATCCGCGCACCCTCAACGGCGACTTTACGCCCCTCAACAGCATCACGAGCAGCATCTAGATCGCCCAGATCATCAATCCCCCGCTCCGCCTCGCGCAAAGCATCACGGGCATCGGAGGCTTCTTCCTCACGCCGCGAAACGGCCATCCGCAAGGTTTCCAGCTTGCCTTTCAACATGTCCAACTCGGCCTCGGCACGTGACAAACGCCTTGCGGCATTATTAACCGCCTCGTCTGCGTCTTTGCGCAACCGCCGCGCGTTTTGATCAGCCGTTTGCGCGCGCTCTAGGTCTGAACGCGCGGCTTGGTGGGCCTGTCGTGCGGTGTCAGCCAACGCCTCCGCACTTGCAAACGCCTCGGACAAATCGGCCAGACGGTTCACCTGTTGCAATCGCAGCGCCGCTTCAGACGGCGCGTCATCCGCTCCGGCTCGGTACCCGTCCCAACGCCACAAATCCCCTTCACGAGAAACCAGTCTCTGCCCCGGCATTAGCTCCGCTTGCAGCGCCGCGCCTTGGTCCCGCGCCACAAGCCCGATCGCTGACAACCGACGTGTTAAAACACCCGGGGCCTGCACGTGATCTGCCAAAGGCGAAACCCCAACCGGCAATGTCGCCGCATCGTCATAGGCAGGCATTTTGGCCCAGCCGGAAACGCCTTCGGGGCCAACTTCCGGCGCTTTCAGATCATCCGCCAAAGCCGCACCGAGCGCCGCCTCAAAGCCCTTGTCGGCCCGCACGCTGTCCAACAACTGCTTGCCGTCGCCCTGATCTCGTTCGATTAGGCGCGTCAGTGCTGAAACCTCGGCCCTCAAGGCGTTCGCTTCTCCGTCCGCCTCCGACAGGCTGGCGCGCGTTTCGGAGTCGCGCGTTTGTGCTTCAGCTCGATCCGCTTCGGCCTTGGTCAAAGCGGCCTCCGCGGCCTTCGCAGCACCGACTGTCTCCTCTTGCGCAGCCATCGCCACTTCTAGCCGTTCGCTAGCCGACCCTAATTCAGCTTCGTGTTTCGCCGCCACCGCGCGCGCATTCTCTATTTCCGACGCCAATTTCGCGACGGTTCCACCAGCCTCTTCCAAACGCCTTCGCGCAGCTTGATGCCGCGCCGCCAGCCGCGCCGCATCTTCGGTCAGTTTGTCCAGCTCTGATTCCTGTTCCTGAAGAACCGTACCAGCCTCCCGCGCTGCATCCTTCGCGTCGTCCAGCTTCGCATCATGCCCTTCATGCGCCTTCGCGAGCGCCTCTTTTTCCCAATTCAGCCTCTCGATGGTTTCGCCGGCATCGTGATTCAAACCCTTTTCGCGATCCATATCGCGGCCAAGCTGGGCAATCCTAGCCTTCAAATCCTCGATCGCTTGTCGAGCACGCTGCTCCTGCTCGTTCAGTGAATCCCGCTCTACCAACAAACGCTGCAAAACCGCACCAGCAATCGCTTCTTCTTCGCGCAGTGGTGGCACCTTGCTTTCAGCTTCAGCCCTCACCTTCGACTGCGATGCCGCATCACCTTGCGCCGAGGCCGCACCTTTAGTGGCCGCCGTCAATGCTTCCGAAGTTGTCTGTCGTTCGACATCCGCTTCACGCCAGCGGCGATACAACAAAAGCCCTTCGGCCCGGCGCAGTTCGTCAGCTATTTCGCGATATCGTGCAGCCTGCCGCGCTTGGCGAGCGAGCGACTTAATCTGGGAATCCAACTGTTCAAGAACATCCTCGATCCGCGCCAGATTCGTCTCGGTTGCGTTCAACTTCAACTCGGCTTCATGGCGACGTTGGTAAAGACCGGATATCCCTGCAGCTTCCTCCAATACCCGACGGCGGGCTTTGGGCTTGGCGTTAATCAGTTCCGAGATTTGCCCCTGCCGCACTAACGAGGGCGAATGCGCACCAGTCGAGGCATCCGCAAAAAGCATCTGAACATCGCGTGCGCGCGATTCCTTGCCGTTGGTTTTATACGCCGACCCCGCGTCCCGTGTGATGCGCCGTACGACTTCCAGTTTGTCCTGATCGTTGAATGTCGCGGGCGCCAAACGCTCGGTATTATCCAGCGTCAGCGTCACTTCTGCGTAGTTTCGTGCAGGGCGCGAGGATGCACCCGCGAAGATCACGTCCTCCATCCCGCCACCGCGCATCGCTTTGGCGCGGTTTTCGCCCATGACCCAGCGCAAGGCTTCCAGCAGGTTCGATTTGCCACAACCATTTGGTCCGACAACACCCGTAAGGCCCGGCGAAATTACCAGTTCAGTGGGGTCAACGAAGCTTTTGAAGCCTAATAATCTGAGTTTTGCAAATTGCACAAATGGCCTGTGGGTTATGATTCTGATCGATAGGACAGGATTCCGGTCCTTAGGTTACGAGTCAACAGTAAACCCCCATATCTGCCCTAATGGCGCCACTTATCCACAACATATCGTGTAATTCTGCGTTTGCGCTTGCGAAATTCGAAACCATCAATAAATTCTGCGTAACTAAATGGGGATATCAAATGACTGCACTTCTAGGAATATCTGGCTCGCTTCGAACGGGCTCTCTCAACACTACACTGATACACGAGGCGGCGCGTTTGTTCGCACCGGATCAGTTCACCTTGGCCGACATCAGATTTCCGCTGTACGATGGCGACCTAGAGGATTCTGACGGCATTCCCGATATTGTAACGGCCCTTCACGAACAAATCATTGCTGCCGATGCAGTGATAATTTCAACGCCCGAGTATAATAGCAATATTTCTGGCGTGCTGAAGAACGCACTCGATTGGCTTTCACGCAGTAAACCGCATCCGTGGGCAGGCAAGCCTGTAGCTATCCTGTCTGCAGCGGCAGGTCGGTCGGGCGGCGCAAGAACGCAATTTTCGTTACGAAACTGCATGACACCGTTCAACCCAAATATCTTGCAGGGACCAGAAGTGATGATCGCCGCGGCCGCTAAAGCCTTCGACAACGACGGGCGGCTCGTTAACGAATTTTCGACAAAATCACTAACCAAGTTAATGGACGCGTTACGCGCCGAGATCTAGTCGTCTAGTGCCCGCGCCTCGTCCACCAGCATAACCGGAATGCCGTTGCGGATCGGGAAGGCCAAACCAGCGGCCTTCGAGATCAGTTCTTGCGCGTCCCGGTCATAGACCAGCGTGTTGCGCGTAAGCGGGCAGACCAAAGCCTCCAGCATTTTGCGATCTACGGAATGAGGGGCAGTTTCGCTCATTCTACACCATGATCATCGAGGCGAGTTTTCGACGACCTCTCTGGGCATTTTCGTCTTTCGGCCCAAGGGAATCAAACAACGTAAATAGCTGCGATTTGGCTGCGCCATCGTTCCATTCACGGTCGCGGCGGAACGACTCCAGCAATTCGTCAATCGCCGTGCCTGCGTCACCTGCTGCCGCCAGAGCGGTCGCCAAATCCAGCCGTGCCTGATGGTTGTCAGCATCGGCTTCCAAGGCAGTGCGAAACTCGGCAGTTTCGCCCAAATCAGATGCTGCATCTGCCAGTTCAACCTGCGCTACTGCGGAAGCCAGTGCCGGATCAGATTTCTTGTCATCGGGAATTTGCACCAGAACCTCTTTGGCTTTTTCCAGATCATTGCTGGCCAGATAGGCGCGAATAAGGCCGGACACCGCCACAAGATTGTCGTCTTCCTCGCCCAGAATTGCCGAAAACGTTTCAATGGCGTCGGACAGATCCCCATCGTCCAGCATCTGTTCAGCCATCTCCAATGCTTGCCCCATGCCGCCGCTGCCTTGCGCGGCAACACGTTGCACAAACGCTTTCAGCTCTGATGCAGGCTGCGCGCCCATAAATCCGTCAACCGGTTTACCATCGACAAATGCGTAAACCGACGGGATCGATTTGATCTGCATTTCTTGCGCAATTTGCTGGTTTTCATCAACGTTGATCTTAACCATTTTCACGTCACCGCCCGCCGCCATCACTTCGGCTTCAAGCGCAGGGCCAAGCGTCTTGCACGGGCCACACCACGGTGCCCAAAAATCCACAATCACGGGTGTTTCTTTCGAGGCCTCAACCACATCAGCCATAAATGTCGCTTCATTGCTGTCCTTGATCAGGTCAGTTGCAATATCTAATTCCATCATCTCTCTCCGAATATATCTGTGTTGCCCCCTATTTGGGGGCGAAAGCGTGCAGGATCAACCCGCTTCGTTCTGTTTCATCAGGACGGCATGTCGCGCCAGAAAGTCCGCTTTGACGTCCATCGGTGGCCGCAAAGCCAAACGCGTCTTTTGCAAGGTTTCGGGTTTCGGGATGCCGAACAGTTTATTTGCCTCAGTCTCGGAAAAGCCTGCGATCTGGATCGCCTCCAGCCAAGCCGAAATCCGGTCTGCGCGCTTGATTTGTGTTTTCACTGCTTTAGGGATTTCGGCGGGTACGCCAAACCGCAAGTGAACCGCCCCCATTAACCGCGCGTCCATGGCTTTATAGCCCGGCCCTACAGCGGCTTTCACGGGGGAAATCATATCGCCAATCACATATTCCGGTGCGTCGTGCAACAACGCCGCCAAACGCCATTTGATCGGAGCATTGGGGGTGATTTCGGAATAAACCCGTTCGACCAGCAACGAATGTTCCGCAACTGAATACGGAAACTCTCCGAATGTTTGCCCGTTCCAGCGCGCAACAAATGCGAGGCCATGTGCGATGTCTT
>CALCGO010000338.1 GCA_937901055.1 uncultured Rhodobacterales bacterium | reverse complement strand
GCGAAAGTGGGAACCGCACATACAGCATCACAGCCAGAAGGATGATCTCTGGGCTGGTTTTAAAGTAGCGGAATGGAGAGTGTTTTGTCATTCGGCATGGTCAAAAATTAGCCCTGCCCGTCTCAAGCGGTTTTATCTGACACTGCCCCATATCTCCTTCATAGCAAACATTGCTCAAAAGAGACCGGAACTAAACCGCGACAGGTCCACTCAGCTGGGCCCAGATTTTTTTCTGCCCGCTCAGATCGCGTTGATCACGTACAATTTACGAATATGGTCATGGATCACCCATTCACCAATCCAACCCAGCGGCAACACCAGCAAATCGCTCGGCCCTATGTCGCGCCGGTTGCTGCCGTCCTGATTTGTCACCGACGCAGACCCCGAAATGATATGGCAATACTCTGCCGATTTGGTACGGTCCGCCGTAAAATGGCCCGGCGTGCATTCCCAGACCCCAATATGGGTCAGCCCGTCCGCAGACGTCCACAAATTGGCCGAAGCTTCGACCTGTCCCGGTGTCAGCGTAGTCGGTTTATCAAAAAATTCCCCGACCGGCACATTTTGCAAGTCTTTAAAGGACGTGAGGTCAATCATGGGTGTTTCCTTTGTTGGGCGCTTCTGGTCGCGCAAATTGTTTGGATCGAGCTGGCATGCTGTCAAATCTCATAAGACACCGACCGGATGTCACCCCACCACGCCCATAGCGCCAATAGAGGGTCGGTTTGCGTCTTCATCGCATGAAGTTGGTTGGACCGGTGATAAATGAAATCGCCCACCTCTCGCGGCTGAAAGGCCACGCTATCAACCGACCATCCGGCCCGGCCCGACAGCACATGGTAAACCTCCTGCGCCAAGTGTTTGTGGTTGGGGTAGAGCAGGTGTTCACCTTGCAACAACACGCCCAATCGCACTCTCTGATGCACAAACATACCATCCGGGCCCAGAATTTCCACGACCGCCATCTGCCGAGAAACCGCGTCGGGTATTCTGCCAAACCCCGGGGATTTCCAGTGAAGATCGTCCACACAATCCGCCAGTGACTGCATCAGCGGATCACGCGGGTCTAACAACAGTCCGGGCATCAAGACGCAGGCCGGAACCACGGCGGGCTGCAAATCGGAAACCGGCAGCCGACCGTCCGCAAGCACCCCTTGCAAGGCCTGCCCTATCTGTCCGCCCTGCTGACCCAACACAGCAACGGACTTGGTCAAAAACCCAAGAATGCGCGACTGTGCTGCCGTGCACGCCATCTCACGACCCTTTCTGGGGAAACGCATCGCCGTGCGCGTTCAGCCCATCGCAAATACGCTCGCAAATGGTGGCGGCGGCCTTTCCAATGGGCTGATTCTTAGCTGTGATAACCGCCATTTCGTGATCAATACGGGGCGAGAATTTGCGCCAGACAACATCGTCGTTCAACCTGGCTTTGCCATTTGTTGGGTCAATGATAGCCACATCTTTGCCCATTGCCACGATGTTGCGCGCAGTCGCGAAAAAATAGCTGGATACATTACGTTGAATGACCGTGTCTGTGTCCGAAAGCAGTTGATCCAACTGGCGATCCACAATGTGATCCCCTGTAATTCCAACCACGGATCGGTCCCGCAAGGATTGCGGTGTCAGGGTCTTTTCCTGCGCCAGAACGTCATCTTTATGCATCACGCAGACGCATTCCAGTTTGAACAATTCCGCATTCAACCCGGCCACCGGCACTGGCAGATCAATCAGACCAATGTCTATCTGACCCGCACTGACCCATGCGGCAATCTGGCGCGAACTGTGCACGCGGATTTCGACGCTGACACCGGGATTATTGCTTTGGAACTCTGCGACCAGACGTGGCAGAAAATTGATCGCAAGCGTACCGTTGGTTGCAATGCTGACCCCTCCGGTGATGCCCAATCTGATTTCGTCGATCCGTTTGGACACGCGCGAAATGGCGCGCAATCCTTGCGTCACTTCGCTGTGCAATAGCATCGCCTCCCCGGTTGGGGCAAAATACCCGCGTTCTCGGTGAAACAACCGGAACCCAAGATCTGCCTCCAGCTTGCTGAGCGCGATGCTGACCGCCGGCTGGGTCAGGTTCAACCGGTCGGCAGCGCGCGAAACAGACCCCGCTTCTACCAAGGCATCGAAGACTTCCAGATGTCGAATCTTTAAAGGCACAACAATTCCTAACATGGATTTGCATAAGTAAAATGCATACAACTATAACAAATATTAAATTGATTTAATCAATATGGTTTACTAGCGTCAAGTAACTTCGACCCACATTTGCGCAAAGGGCCGGGGTCTGCACGCTGCTTTTTGATAAACGCGAACACATTGGGGTCTCTTTGGAATGACGGCTTTCAACAGCCCACTGGTAAATGGCCACAAAGACTCGGCCTATTGGCTTGACGATTGTCCAGCCGTGCCCGGCTTGCCCGATCGACCACTTGAACGGGCCGATGTGGTAATTGTCGGGTCTGGCTATACCGGACTGCACGCCGCGATTGAAACCACGCGCGGCGGGCGCTCGACACTGGTGCTGGACGCAGAAATGCCTGGCTGGGGTTGCAGCACCCGCAACGGTGGCCAGATCAGCACCAGCATCAAACCCTCGCTGGAAAAACTGACCGCCCGCTACGGCGAACCCAAAGGCCGCGCCATCCGCAAAGAAGGCGAAAACGCGCTGGACTGGATCGGCTACTTTATCAGAACCGAAGGTATCGACTGCGATTTTCTGCGCTGCGGGCGCTACCACGCGGCCCACACGCCGCAGCATTTTGAAACCATCGCCCGCGACGCAGACATTATACAGAAAACCGAAGGCATCCCGACCCACGTTATCCCGCGCAGCGACCAGCGCAGCGAACTGGGCTCTGACGTCTATTTTGGAGGCGTTCTGTTTCCGCGCCACGCCTCGCTTGACCCCGCGAAATACCACCGCGGCCTGTTGCAAACAGCCCTTGACGCAGGCGCGCATGTCACCGGAAACTGCGCTGTCACCCAGATAAAACGCGACGCCAGCGGCTTTTTGGTTACAACCGCAAAAGGCACGGTACGCGCGCGCGATGTCATAATCGCAACCAATGGCTACACCGGCGCTGTAACCCCGTGGATGCAGCGGCGCGTTATCCCGATTGGCAGCTACATCATCGCAACAGAACCTCTGCCCGCCGACCTGATGAACCAGCTTTTCCCGACCAACCGGATCGCCAGCGACACTTGCAAGATCATCTACTATTACCGCGCCTCACCCGACAGAACCCGCGTCCTCTTTGGCGGGCGCGTGTCGGCAACAGAGACCAATACCACAATTAGCGGCCAAAAACTTTACACAGACATGTGCCGGATATTCCCTGATCTCGCAGGATACAAGGTGACCCATTCTTGGTGCGGCACTGTCGCCTATACCTTTGACGAACTGGCCCATACCGGTGTGCAAGACGGCGTGCATTACGCGATGGGATACTGCGGTTCGGGCGTGTCGATGGCCAGCTATCTGGGGATGCGCGTCGGTCAAAAGGTTCTGGGTCTCACGCAGGGTCAGACCGCGTTTGACGGCCTGACCAACCCGACCCGCCCGTTCTATACCGGCAACCCGTGGTTCTTGCCCGCGACGGTTGCGTGGTACCGCCAACAAGACAGAATGCAATACAAACGGGCTCTGGCCGCCCATGGATAAAAATGATCGGAAGGACCCTTTACCAACACGTTCGACGCGAACAACAGGCATTCCCGCGACGCAATCAAACGCGCCGCACATACATTAACAAGGAGGAAGACAATGAAAATTTCAATTGGATTAACACTGACCGCATCGTTGCTGGCAACGACCGCTTTGGCACAGGATAAAACGGTTACAATCGCGTCCTGGGGCGGGTCTTATCAAGAGGCGCAAACCAAGGCGTTGTTTGAACCAGCGGCCAAAGCCACCGGCATTATCGTCAAGGAAGAAACCTATGGCGGCATGTCCGACGTCCGCCTGCAGGTCACATCGGGGGCCGTAACCTTTGATATTGTGGCCAGCGGGTCCGGGTCTGCTGCGCGCGCCGGGGCCGAAGGTTTGCTGGAAGAACTGGATTATTCCGTCATCGACGTTACCACATTCTACCCCGCCCTCTATTCCAAACATTGCGTCGGGGGCGATGTGTTTTCGACTGTTTATGCATGGAACACCAACACCTATGGCGACGCCGGTCCGCAAAGCTGGGCTGACTTCTGGGATGTCGAAAAGTTTCCGGGCTCACGCGCCTACCGCGGCAAAGTCGCGGGTGCTTTGGCACCTGCGATGATGGCAGACGGCGTGCCGATGGACAAAGTCTGGGAAGAATTGGACAGCGAAGAGGGAATTTTGCGCGCGATCAACAAAGTGCGCGAGTTAAAACCGCATATTGCAGTATTTTGGTCATCCGGCGCACAACATGCACAGCTCATGAAGGACGGCGAGGTTGACATGACCACCGGTTGGAACGGTCGCTTTGACAATGCCAAAAAGGACGGTGGGAAAGTCGCCTACAGCTTTAATCAAGCCCTGCTGGACTACGACTGTTTCGCCATCCCCAAGGGCGCGCCAAACAAAGATACGGCGATGATGTTCCTTAACGAAATATCAAAAGCCGAATATCAGGACGATCTGCCAAAATATATCACCTACGGTCCAACCAACAAAGCGGCCTATGACACCGGCGTCATCACCGCCGAAGTCGCAGCAACATTGCCGTCCTCCCCAGCCAATGCGGCGCTTCAGTTGCCAATTTCGCTGGAATGGTATGCAAAATGGGAAACCATTGCGGCCGAAATGTATCAGGAAATGCTGACCGAATAGCACCGAACTGAACCAAAAACGTCGCGGGCCAGCCATTGGCCCGCGAACCTGCACAAGGACGATACAGTGACGGATAGCATCCAAGGCGCTCTGCCAATTACCGCCCGCAACATCACGAAAACCTACGGAAAGGTTCACGCGTTGGATGACGTGTCACTCGATGTCAAAAGTGGCGAGTTTTTGACCCTGCTTGGCCCGTCCGGATCTGGTAAAACCACCCTGTTGATGGTGCTGGCCGGGTTTACAAGACCCGACCAGGGCAGTCTGAAATTCGGCGATCAGGAAATGATCCGCACCGCCCCTCATTTGCGCGATGTCGGCATGGTGTTTCAAAACTATGCCCTGTTTCCCCATATGACGGTGGCCGGTAATGTCGGCTATCCGCTGCGCCTGCGCAATGTTCCCATGCCCGAGATATCTCAACGCATTGAAAAAGCTCTGGAAACCGTGCAACTTGGTGGCTACGGGACCCGCAAGATTGATCAGCTTTCCGGTGGCCAGAAACAGCGCGTGGCGCTGGCCCGCTCTATCGTGTTTGAACCGCGTATCCTGCTTATGGACGAACCTCTGTCCGCGCTTGACAAGAAACTGCGCGACCGCATGCAGATAGAACTGCGCCACCTGCACGAAAAACTAGGGATGACGACAGTCTACGTCACCCACGACCAGCGCGAGGCGCTGACGATGTCGGACCGTATCGCCGTTGTGAACCACGGCCGGATCATGCAACTGGCAACACCACAAGGCCTCTATGAACAGCCTACGAACCGCTTTGTGGCTGATTTTATTGGAGATTCTACGTTTTTATCAGTGGAACGGCACGGCGACCAGATCACCTATAACGGCGTGCCCCTGAAAACCTCGCGCCCAGTGCCCGATGCTGCGTCTTTGGTTTTGATGCTGCGCCCCGAACGTGTCCGGCTGGCGACCAAAACCACCAAAACCGTCAACGAATTTCAGGCGACGGCCTCGGAACTGGTCTATCAGGGCGACAGCTACCTGATGTATGCCACTATGCCCGACGGCACCGAAATAAGCCTGCGCGGTGCCATTCGCCAAGGTACCGTCGCAGCGCTACCCAAAATCGGCGATCACGTCACGTTGGCGCTTGAGCCCGGTGATACCGTCCTGATTGATGGCAGGGATGTCTGATATGGCCAGCGCATTTATATACGCTGATGGATTGCGCCGCGACGAAAGGCTGGAACGGCTCAAACTGTTCGGGCTGTCGTCCCCCGCGATCCTGCTGGTGCTTGTCATTCTGGTGATCCCGGTCGGCTGGCTGTTCTTTGTGTCCTTTATCGGGGCCGATGGTCAGTTTTCAATGGAAAACTACGAACGCATGATCACCCGCAAATCCTATTTCCGTATCTTCATCACCACCTTTAAGATCAGCCTGTTCGCCACAGCCCTGTGCATCCTGATAGGCTATCCGCTTGCCTATTTCATGTCGCAACTACCTAACCGCATTGCCAATCTGTGCATGATCACAGTGTTGCTGCCGTTCTGGACATCGCTTTTGGTGCGCACCTATGCGTGGCTGGTGCTGCTGCAAAAACGCGGTCTGGTGAATGATTGGGCAATCTCGCTGGGGCTATGGGACGAACCAATCAAGATGGTTCACAACATGACAGGCACCCTGATCGGCATGGTGCATATCATGCTACCGTTTCTGATCCTGCCGGTCTACAGCGCAATGAAACAGATAGACCGCGATCTGCTCAAGGCCGCGTCTAACCTTGGCGCCAGCCCGCGACGCGCCTTCTGGACCGTTTTTTTCCCGCTGTCTACACCCGGCCTGTTTGCGGGTGCGCTGATGGTGTTCGTGCTGTGCCTTGGCTTTTTTGTGACCCCTGCGGTTCTGGGTGGTGGCAAAGTGATCATGGTGTCGATGAAGATCGTCTCGAATATCGAACTGTTCGTGAACTGGGGCGCGGCCAGCGCCTTGGGCGTTGTCCTGCTAACCTTAACCGTTTTTGTCCTGTGGATTGCCTCGCGGTTCCTGAACCTTGAAAACATAGCGGGGGGCGGGCACTGATGTTTGGCTGGCTCAGAAAACCTGCGTCGGAAACACAGGTGACCCATGGCCAACGGCTGTGGCTCTATGTGTTTGCCGCCATCACCATGCTGCTGCTGGTAACCCCAACCCTGATAGTGATCCCGATGTCGTTCTCTGAATCGCAGTATCTGGAGTTTCCGCCGAAAAATTGGTCGACCCGCTGGTACGAACACTATTTCAGCTCACCGGAATGGATGCTGGCAACAGTAACCTCGCTCAAGGCGGCGTTTCTGACCATGCTGGTGGCAACACCCATCGGGGTAGTGGCGGCCTATGGGCTGCATGCCTCAAAGGTAAAATTCATCCGCATTGCCTTTGTCCTGCTGATCACGCCGATGATGGTGCCGGTGGTTCTGGTCGCGATCGGGGCGTTTTATGCCTATGTCAAACTGGGCATTCTTTACACCCTGACAGGTCTGGTTCTTGCGCACACCATTCTGGCCCTGCCTCTGGTGCTGATCGTGACTGGCTCTGCCCTCAAAAGCTACGACATGAACCAGGAACTGGCCGCACGCAGCCTTGGCGCACCGCGTTGGAAGGCGTTTTTGACCATCACCTTGCCCCAAATACGCTTTGCCGTTGTCACATCCGCATTATTGTCGTTTTTGACCTCTTTTGACGAAGTTGTGATTGCGATGTTTATTTCCGGCGGGGATAATCCAACATTAACACGTAACATGTTCAACGCCCTGCGTGACCAGATCGACCCAACGATCGCGTCAATTTCTACCATCATGATCGTGGTAACCTCGATCATGATGGTGCTGGCGCAGGTCTTTGGACGCAGCAAAGCAGATAAATAAAGTGAACGAATACGATTATGTGATTGTCGGTGCAGGCTCTGCCGGATCCGTTCTGGCCAACCGGCTGAGCGAAGACGGAACATCAAAGGTTCTGGTACTGGAGGCCGGGGGCACCGACAAAAATTTCTGGATTCAGGTGCCAATCGGCTATGGCAAAATTTTCCATGACCAACGGGTAAACTGGAAATACGTGACCGAACCGGACCCGAACCTGGACGGGCTACAGATGTACTGGCCACGCGGTAAAGTACTGGGCGGCTCCAGTTCGATCAACGCAATGGTCTATGTGCGCGGCCACCGCATGGATTACAACGACTGGGGCGCGGTCGCACCGGGCTGGGGCTGGGGCGATGTCGAACCTCTGTTCCGGCGCATGGAAAACTGGGACGGCGGCCCAGACCAGCGGCGCGGTGGCGTCGGGCCATTGTCGGTCTTCGACCCAGCAGCCGAAATCCACCCGCTGACCAAAACCTATCTGCAAGCCACCGCGCAATCGGGCATCCCGCAAAACCCCGATTACAACGGTGCCGAAATGGAAGGTTCGACCGTCTATCAGATCACCACAAAGGACGGATTTCGCGCCTCGGCAGCGCGCAGCTATTTGTGGCCCGCCCGCAAACGCAGCAATCTGGACGTGCAGACCCGCGCCCATGTGAACCGGATCTTGCTGGACGGCAAACGCGCGGTCGGTGTGGAATACCGCCAGAAGGGCCGCTACATTATCGCCCATGCGCGGCGCGAAGTCATCCTGTGCGGTGGTGCGGTCAATTCACCGCAATTGCTGCAACTCTCGGGCATCGGCCCTGCTGCCGTGCTGCAAAAATATGGTCTACACGTGGTTCACGACGCCCCGCAAGTTGGACGCAACCTGCAGGATCACCTTGGCGCCGATTACATGTTTCGCGCCAAAGTCCCCAGCCTGAATGAACAACTGCGCCCGCTGCTCGGAAAACTACGCGTCGGTTTGCAATACGTCCTGGCCCGCAAAGGGCCATTGTCGCTGAGCCTCAATCAGGGCGGCGGATTTGTCCGCCTGAACGACGCCTCGGACCGGCCTGACCTTCAATTGTATTTCTCCCCGGTCAGCTATACCCGCGCACCCGTAGGCACCCGCCCGCTGATGAGCCCGGACCCATTTCCCGGCTTTCTGCTGGGCTTTAACCCGTGTAAACCGACCAGCACCGGCCATCTACAAATACGCTCTGCCGATCCAACCATCGCGCCGGAAATCCATGCCAATTATCTAGACACCCAGCACGACCGTGACCTGATGCTGGCAGGCATGCGGCTGATACGCAAAATCACCGATACCCCCGCGTTCAAATCGGTGATCGACGCAGAAATGTCACCAGGTCTGGATGTGTCATCAGACGACGATCTGAACGCCTATATCCGCCAGAAATGCTGGACCGTATTTCACCAGTGCGGCACCTGCCGCATGGGTCACGATCCAGCAACATCCGTCGTCGATGAACGGCTAAGGGTGCACGGCATTCAGCGCCTGCGGGTCGCGGATGCGTCGATTTTCCCGACGATCCCGACCGGAAACACCAACGCACCCGCGATTATGGTCGGGGAAAAAGCATCCGACCTGATCCGGCAAGACGCACGCGCCTAAAGGAGACGCACATGAAACTGAACTCCATCGAAACCTTCACCACCCCGTTCATCGGCTTTGTCCGCGTGACGACAGAAAGCGGCGCACAGGGCTGGGGGCAGGTGTCCACCTATCATTCCGATATCACAACACAGGTTTTGCACCGGCAGGTCGCACCGTGGACGCTGGGTCAGGACACCACCGATCTGGACGATCTGCTGGATATTGTGGCCGAACGTGAACACAAATTCCCCGGCTCTTACCTGCGCCGCGCCATGGCCGGTCTGGACACCGCCATCTGGGACATGCGCGGCAAACAGCAAGGCAAATCCGTGGCCGAACTGTTGGGCGGAACGCCCGGTCTAATCCGCGCCTATGCCTCGTCAATGAAACGCGACATCACCCCAGTGGACGAGGCGGCGCGCATGAAACACCTGCGTGACACCCACGGTTTTGACGCCTTCAAGGTCCGCGCCGGTGCCGAAGTCGGACGCAACAAAGACGAATGGCCCGGCCGTACTGAAGAGATCATTCCGACCATGCGCCGTGAAATGGGCGACAATGTCGCGCTGATGATTGATGCCAACAGTTGCTATTCTCCGGACCGCGCCATCGAAGTCGGCCATATGCTGCAGGACCAAGGGTTTTCCCATTACGAAGAACCCTGCCCCTACTGGGAACTGGAACAGACCAAACAGGTCACCGATGCGCTGGACATCGACGTCACTGGCGGGGAACAGGACTGTGATCTGCCGACATGGCGGCGGATGATCGACATGCGCGCGGTGGACATTGTACAACCTGACATTCTGTATCTGGGGGGCATGTGCCGCACCATGCGCGTTGTCGAAATGGCCGACCGGGCCAGGCTGCCGGTCACGCCGCACTGCGCCAATCTCTCCCTTGTCACCCTGTTCACCATGCACCTGCTGCGTTCCATTCCAAATGCGGGAAAATACCTAGAATTTTCGATCGAAGGCTCTGACTATTACCCATGGCAAGACGGACTTTTTGTGCAATCGCCCTATGACATCGTGAACGGTCACGCCCGCGTCACCGACGCACCGGGTTGGGGCGTCGAGATCAGCCCAGACTGGCTGGCGCGGTCGCAGTATCAGATCAGCACCGCGCCCTAACCCGCCAACCTGCACAGGCATAGGGTACCTGCGGGATGTAGTGTTTTGGATGGCGATTAGCAGGATTATCAGGATTAGCAATGCTGAGCGGCTAAATCGCAAAAAATGCAAAAGTCACCGCGATGTGATCGAAGCTTATTTAATTAGGCTCAAGACCACTTTTGTTCGGGTTTCTAGTTACCATAAACGAGCTGAACGCTCGGCCTCAGCATAACCGCATCAGCAATCCGCTGCACGTTTGGAAATTCAAGGATGTCAGGATGGCCTCGTGAAGTTTCGAGCCAAGTTGTCAGCCTAAGCAGCTGTCAAACCAATGAAAACTCGCATCAGATTGATGGGGCAATCGAAATCTATGCGCTCAGTAGTTGACGCCACTCATCGAGGGCAGCGGCACGGTTCAGCTTGAAATTGATGCGTGAATAGAGATGGCGTTCCTGCAGGCCCACACACTCAACCCAACCCCGCACCCAGCCCTTATTGCGCCTTTAGCGGACAAGAGTAGCTGAGAGGAGTGACTTCAGGGCTGGTTTTATAGTAGCGAAATGGGGAGTGTTTTGTCATTAAACGAGGTTACAATTTAGCCCTGCCCGCTTCAAGCAAGTTTAATTTGATGGTGCCGGCTGCGAAGTCCGTCGTGTTCTATCACTCACCGCGCCGCGTTTAGACAAGTGGGCGCACGAAACCATTTGTAAACTGCTGATAATCGTTAAGTATCGCTGATGCTTTGTATCAAATAAAATTTGGAAAATTTTTATGAAGACTAAATTCATCCATATCACGGATATCCACCTTGTCGACGAAGGCCTTTTGCTAAACGGTGGTGTTCCGACCGCCCGGCTGGACGCTTGCCTGGACGATATTTCTCGTTGGCACCCCGATGCGGCATTTTGCGTGATATCTGGAGATCTAGCCGAATTCGCTGAGGTCGAGGCCTATCAGGCGCTCAAGGCCCGTCTGGCGGTCTATCCGCTACCCTGCTTTCTATTGATAGGCAATCATGACGACCGCGCCGTGTTCCAATCGGTTTTCCCGGATCATCCAAAGGACATGAATGAGTTCGTTCAGCATCGGTTCGAGATAGAACAGGGCGTATTCCTGTTCCTTGATACCACCAAAGAAGGGCGAGACGTGCATGAGGGCCAGCTTTGCAGTTACCGACTAGACTGGCTGAAACAACAACTGGCCGAAGCTGGAGACAAGCCAACCTATCTGTTCCTGCACCATCCACCTTTTGAAATCGGCATTCCTTATGTGGATAATATCAGGTTGATTGAAGCGGAGGCATTCGCCAAAGCGCTCCGGCATGGGCGCGATATCCGGCATGTGTTTTACGGACACGTGCATCGCATGACCTATGTGAACTGGCGCGGCATCTCGTTCACCAGCTTGCCGAGCCTTAACCACCAAATCCCATTAAATGCAGCCAGTGTTAATGCCGAATTTTGTGACGAACCCCCAGCCTACGGCGTCGTGCTAATCGAAGATGATCAACTGACAGTGCATTTCAACACCTTCCTGCACCGCAACCCACTGAGCCAGACCTAAGACATGGAACCGTATTGGACCATTTTGATCTTAATCTCGGCAGCAATCCACCCCTTGCGCGACCTGATTTTGAAAGGCGTGGCGCATCCGGCGTCTTGTTATGTTGGTGTGTCGTTGATCTGGGTGTTTCTGGCTGCGGGCCATACACTGGCCATGGGTCAGGATTTGAGCGTACCGCGGGAAACCTGGCCCTATGTCGTTATTTCGGCAATTGGTCTAACCCTCTACTATTATGGAACCTTGTCGGCCCTACGGCGCGGCAATTTGTCGGTTTATTATCCGATCATCCGCTCTTCACCGATTGCCATCATAGCTTTCAGTTGGTTGGCGCTGAATCAGATCTATTCCTGGCTCACGCTGCTAGGAGTATCGCTGGTTCTTCTGGGTAGCCTGATCATCCAAAAATCTCCGGGAAGGCTGCTGGATGATCGCAAAGCATTTACGATGGCTGTCCTGGCGATGATGGGCTCGGCAGCCTATTCGCTGAGCGATGCCAACGCAATGCAACAGGTGTCACCCGCACCCTTCCTTTTTTACTGCTATATTCTGGTAGTGCCCATGCTTGCCGGTATTCGTGCCTGGGAAGATAGCCACATGTTTGCTCCGTTTTTGCCAGTCGTACGCGGGTGGGCGCTAGCCCCATGGCGGATCGTTTTTGCCGGAATTACGTCATTTCTCTCCTACCTATTCATCCTTTCCGCGTTCCAGCTTGGAGCCGAAGCTGCCACAGTCAGCGCAGTTCGTCAGGCGTCTATCCCCGTATCCGTAATCCTCGCTGCGTTCATCCTGAACGAGCCGCACTTTATGCATCGCATCGTCTGGGCCGGCCTGGTTGCGCTGGGGATCTTGGCGATTACATTGTCTTGAGGGCATTGTCATACAAAGGTGTTGTCAGACAAAGTCTAACAGGTCTCAAAGTACCACGATCACACAAATCTATGAAGCGCAGATTTGAAACCACTCCGCGAGAGCAGTTGTGCATTTTTGCTTGAAGGATTGTTTGCTTCCTCACTTAGTGGCGGCTCAGATTTTTTTCGAAAGGCAAAAAAATGCTTATTATCGCACGCAGAATTAAATTTATTGCCAACATTCGGAAAGTATCGCTTTCATAGCACAAGGCGGGCAAAAACACCGTCGAAACGAGCAGAAATCGACCTAAGGCTTTCCTTTCTCCCACGGGAAGCCTTTATTTTTGGTAACTCCACCAAAACCGAACTGTTTCGTGACAGATATCGATGCCACGTTCATGTAAGATATCTTCAACTTGGCGGAAACTCAGCGGGTAACGTATGTAATACATCACTGCCAATCTGATGATTTTGGGAGACGTTTTGAAATATTTGAATGGATTATGTGCTGTCATCAAC
>CALCGO010000337.1 GCA_937901055.1 uncultured Rhodobacterales bacterium | reverse complement strand
CTGACGGTACAAGCACAACGGAGAACACTACACCCGTTGGATTGCCTGACCTTAGTGCTACACAGACTGAGTGGTTCTACGACTTCATGGGCCACATTACCTTCGTTGGTGTAGGCCAAGAGGCATCGGCTGACAGGCTGGATAGCACCAACGGTCCGACAACCCTAACAACTGCAACGAGCGGAGGCTTCCTGTCATGAAGCGATACTGTTTCCCAGACGAAGCAACCAGCCTTAGCCTCTTAAACGAGGCGGGCTATATGGTTCAGGACTATGTGAAGGACGAGGACGGCAACGACGTTACTGATGGCGACCCGCACTTTCCGCACAACATGAAGGGCCAAGGCTTTGACATCATGGTCATTGGCGTTATCAGCAAGCCCACGGGCGAAACTGAACAGGACGCGGACGGCAACGATGTCCCTGTCATGGCGGCGCTAGATGGCTGGCACGTTGACGTGTTGACGGCAGGCGTCCCTGAGTGCCTTGAGGCGTATCTGGTTGAGCCTAAAAATCCCGTGCATTGTGTCTGATGGGAACCACGGACGCCATAATTGCTTATAAGCCGAAATTCTGCCCCGCGTTCGGTCGGACGGTGGTGCATATCCCCAAAGGGGTTGCCGCACTGTCTGAGCCTGCCTTCTGCGCCCTAAAGGCGGATAAGATAGTCAATGACGGCATACTTGGGTTTCATACGTTCTACGACCCTGCTACGGGCAAGGCGACGTTCCAGCATCGAATGTCTACGTGGAAGATCTTGCTGAAACACAACGCGCAGGCAAAAGACTTTGTTCGCAACAGCGACCTGCGCGATACGACGCCTTCGGCTTTTTACCTTCGATCCAGCGACCCGCAATGGGATAAGAAGCTGGTGAATTGGGAAGACCTAAAGGCTGCGGGCTTTAAGGTTGTCGGCTCTATGGCCGCATTGGAAAGAGAAGTATCAGCCTAGAATTGGGCGTTACGGCCCATTCAGAGGGGATGAAGATGACGGAAGAAGAAATCAAGATAACGTGGGAAGACTTGAGCGAAAAGCAAAAGGTGGCGTTGGTTGAAATGGCAGATGGTCGAGTTTTCTGGAATGATCTATGGGCGAGGACTGGTCGCTTGAAATCAGTTGCTACGTTTATCGCGGTAGCGTCCACTGCTTGGTATATCCTAAAGGACGCCTTGGCGGCGTTCGTGAAGGGTCTCATTGGAGGGTAATTATGCATAGGTTTCCAATCGGTCGGCCACGCGGTTTTGTGCAATGGTTCATTGCTACCCTAATAGCTTTCTGGGTTCTACAGTTAGCCGGAAGATTGATCCCCGCTTCCGTATGGTATGAGGTTGGCCGTGTTGAAGTCATTGAGCCTGCTTACGAGGGTGACGAAATATTCCTTCAAGTTAGCCGCAAGATAAACCGCGAATTTCACGGCGAATATGACGTGGTTATTGTGAACGACGAAACTCATGAAATTGTCTGCGAGAATGGCGGATCACTGAATTACAGCCCGGACAGGAAACTCCCTGACCCTGTGCCTCTCGTTAATTGGTGGCTGAACGACCCAACCTGCGAACTTCCCGTGGGTGACTACCACATGGAGACCCGATGGAAGATCGAGTGGTCTCCGTTTGAATTACTGGACAAGCGCGTGGAGTTTTTAACCTATTTCACGGTCCTTCCTGCTGAAAGTCGAGCGCACTTGCCTCCTCCTGAGCCTCTTTTGGGTGTGCAGCTTGAAATGCTTCAAATGCAAGTGCGGGAATTATCAGACAAATTGGAGGCTCTGAAATGAGTGGTTTTTTGAAAGACTTGATCAGCCCGATAGCGGACGTGATTGGGAAGGTTGTGCCGGACACTGACGCAGCCCGCAAGTTGGCGCATGAGATTTCCACGATGGCCGAGACGCAGGCGCACGCAATCGCCTTGGCACAGATAGAAGTGAACAAGGCAGAGGCCAAAGGTAACTGGTTTCAGTCGTCTTGGCGTCCCTTCGTTGGCTGGACATGCGGCGTGGCGCTGGCTTATCACTTTGTTGGGCAGCCCGTCATCATCTTCGCTGTGGCGATGTTCGGTTTAGACATTCCGGCGCTGCCTGAGTTCGACATGGCGAGCCTGTTGACGGTTCTCATGGGTATGCTGGGCCTTGGTGGGTTGCGGACATTCGAGAAATTCAAGGGAGTTAACTCATGAAGGGCGAGGCTCTAAAGTCGCTGCAATCCAAAATCGGCGTTACGGCTGACGGCGCGTTTGGATATAATACGGCGCGGGCCATCGTGGATTTCTACGGGTATACGCCAGAGCAAGGGGCGCACTTTCTCGGCCAGTGCTACCACGAGAGCGCGGGCTTCACGGTTTCAATCGAGAACCTGAATTACAGCGCGGAAGCCATTCGCCGGACGTGGCGCACGCGCTTCGAGACCATCGCGGACGCGGAGCCATATGAGCGCAATCCTGAAAAGCTGGCAAACAACGTTTACGCGGACCGAATGGGCAACGGCCCAGAAGCCAGCGGAGACGGGTGGAAGTATCGCGGGCGGGGGTTCGTGCAGTTAACGGGCAAAAACAACGTCACAGCCTTCGCACACGCGATTTCACGGCTTGATTTGATAGAAAACCCCGAGCCAATCGAGGTTGAATTGGCCTTTGACGCTGCGGTTTGGTATTTTGGCGAAAATGACTTGTTCAAGCTGGCCCGGAACGGCGTTGATGACGAAACCATTCGGACCATCACCAAGCGCGTGAACGGGGGCCATCACGGCCTTGACGAGCGAACGCGCTGGACGAAGAAGATTTACGGTTGGCTGACGAGTTAGCGCATTCGCGATGTGACCCGGTGGATGATGTATCTCACTGGTTCGCATAAAAAGAGGGAGCCATAGCGGCTCCCTTTTAGTCTGCGGGGTCTATCGGGCTGGCTGGTTGAGGGTGTTGCCCCCATTGGCTTTTACCCGCCCCGAATGAAACGATGAAAACGGCCTTTCTTTTTTAGTCGAACCTTAACGGCGCTGCCCTGCGCCCTGTCGATCTGTTGAATACGGGCTGGTTATTCTGTGTCCCGCTGCTCTGGCGGGATGATGGCTTCTAGGGCTTTGCGTATGTCTTCGTCGCTCATTAACGCCATACCCTCTACCCCTTCTCTATCGGTTCAATCACGCCTGTTGGTTTGGCGGGACACATCCCAATCGTCTGGAAAATCCAGTCCTTGTACTTTCGCCAAAACTTGAGGGCGGCTTTGCCATCCATTTCCAGAATGCGCTTGTCGTCAAACCCCGCCCATTCTGAAATGTTATGGCGCTCACACCCAATCTGCATAACCTCGCTTGTGTAGGCGATAGCGTATGTTTCGACCTGTATGCACTTCACATATTTATTTAGACCGTTGGTGTTCCACAGGTCGGCGCTCCTCAGGCTGGTGTTCCACAGGCTGGCGTTACTCAGGTCGGCGCTCCTCAGGCTGGCGTTACTCAGGTTGCAGTTACTCAGGTCGGCGCTCCTCAGGCTGGTGTTCCACAGGCTGGCGTTACTCAGGTCGGCG
>CALCGO010000336.1 GCA_937901055.1 uncultured Rhodobacterales bacterium | reverse complement strand
GGTGGTTACCGCCGACGTTCCCGAGGGAGCACTTGCCATCGCGCGGGCGCGATTAGAGATCAAGCCGGGCCTTGGAAAACGCATGATGGACCGCCTTCGTGCCGCCAAGGAGGCAATGAAATGACGCCGCTAGACGAGCTTCAAGCCATCGCTGACCCTCAAAAAGCGGCGGAAATGGCGAAGTATCACAAAGTGGATCGTCCATATCTCGGAATCGCAAACCCTGACATTTATGAACTATGCAAAAACTGGCGCGCCGACACGGACCTTGACGGGCGTCTAAAAATCGCCAGCACCTTGTGGGACAGTAATGTGCACGAGGCCCGCGTTGCTGCGACCAAATTGTTAACGCAAGCCCGCATTCGCCCTGATGATGCCGTTTGGGCTGAGATCTCCCGCTGGGTCCAAGATTTCGATGCATGGGCGATAGCTGATCACGCCTGTTCGGCGGGGTCTCGGCGATTGATCGCGGACCCTTCGCGCCTTGACGAGCTGGAGGCGTGGACAACCAGCGAAAATATGTGGGTTCGCCGCGCGACATTGGTCATGACATTGCCGTGGACCAAGCAAAACCATCCCAATGAGACTGACCGCGCCATTCGTGAACGCATTCTAGGTTGGGCCGCCGCATATACCGAGGACCATGATTGGTTCATCCAAAAATCGATCTCTTGGTGGTTGCGTAGCCTGTCGGGCCACGACCCTGAACGCGTCCACACTTTCGTGGCCGACCATGGCGAAAAGATGAAACCTTTTGCGCTCCGCGATGCTACCCGTAAACTTGGTTAATCAAGGGTAAAGAACATGTAACCGCTCAAGCGTTTTCGCGTCTAGATGCGGAAACCTTGCGTGTAGCTTTCCAGCCAAATCTACGGGCGAAATCGCTTGCCCTTCAACGTCACCGCGTCGACCGCTCACATTAACGCGGTTCGCCGTCTGAACATACATCGCCTCGGTTGTATCGACGATAACGGCCGCGAATTGCCCGACCTTCCGATGGCCGCCAAGACCGTGGATTGTCGCAATCTCGGGCAAGGAAATCACTCCACCCTTCTGAATAAGCGCCAATCCTGCAGAGCCACATTCACGCGTATCATCCCAAACCTGCAATGCCCCGTCCGACAGCGCCACCTGATGCCCATGCGTGAAAGTGATGACCTTTTCGGCGTTTTCCGGCACCAGATATTCGCGCAACCGCTCAATGTAATCACAGGCAAGCGCATCATCGTCGTCTAGACGAAAACTGGCGGTTATGGGGGCGGTTGGGTCCAACATCTCAAAGGCAGATCGTTTGAACACCCGCTGGATATTGGCCTGCGGGCGATATGCACGTACATAGACGTTGGGCAAATCCCGCACCGAATCCATCAGTCGATCCTGCGCCCAGTCCGGCAAATCTCGGGAAGTGATCAACATCATATTGAAATTTTGGTCGCTTTGGGCGGTTAAGCTGGGAAGGCAAATATCTTCGAATAACTGAAAGCGGCGCTGCAAACGGTCATGATCGAATATCAGGGCTTTGCGGTCTTCATACCCTTGCCCCGAAAGCGGCGGGAAGAAATTGGATTCCTCAAGCACAATCGAAAACCGTATCATCCCGACAATGGCCGACGGTTTCGCGGCCATCACCTGCGCTTGTCGATTTGTCAGAAGTCCGGCCATTCAGGCGTTCTCGCGCGCCTGCTCGAACGCCAAAATACGGTCGCCGTCCACGGCTTTGGGCAAATGGTCAGGCCCCGCGAATTTCAACGTGCCGTTGGCACTGACGACGGCCAATATCTCGGCTTCAGGGCGGGTTTCCTTATATAGTTCAAGCGGGTATTCCGTGCTGATATTCGTCAGTTTGAAACCCCACCCTTCGGCGTGATTTCGTGCAAAATATTCAAACGGGTACCCACGCGCCAAGGTTCGCCCGCCGATGGTTACGGGCAAATCGCCCTCGCGCAGGCTGTCTTCGTGGCGGTCAATTTGAAAAACGTTGTTGCGTCCGAATTCGGGTGCCAGATCGGTGCAAAGTAGCGCGTTATAATCGTCGTTATCCGATACCGCCAACAACGCGCCGTACTGGTGCAAGTCAACTGAATGCTCGGCCGCTTCGGACAGGATTTCGCCGTAGTAGACGGGGATGCCCTGACTTCGCGCATTGCGGAGCCGCCACCAGTTGCGTTCGGCTACCAACACCGGAATCTCGGCGTCGTGCAGCGTTTTGCCCAAGGCGACCACCCAATCCGAGCCGCCAGCCAATAACACTCCGGGCGCTGCTGCCGATGTCAGGCCAAGCATGCGCGCAAAGGGTTTGATGGTGAAACCATGGGCAACCACGGTGGCTGCAACGAGTAAAAATGCGAGCGGGGCGAGCAGCTGACCATCCGCAATTCCAACCTCCACCAAACGTGCGCCGAACAGGCCCGAAACCGCCACAGCCACCACGCCGCGCGGTCCGATCCACGCGACGATCAGTTTTTCTTTAGGCGGAATGCCCGTTCCGATTAGCGCTAAATATACGGCAGCTGGGCGGGCGGCAAACATGATTAGCAATACGAAAACCACGGCACGCAGATCGAGTTGCGATAACATCTCCAGCTTCATTGACGCCGCCAGCAGGATAAAAACACCGGAAACAAGGATCACCGTGATGTGTTCTTTGAACCGTTTAAGTTCGCGCAAGGCAGGCAAGCGTGCGTTCCCGACGACGAACCCCATAACCGTTACGGCCAGCAATCCGCTTTCGTGCAAGACGTGATCGCTTACGGCATAAACACCCAATATCAGCGTGAACAGCACTGGCACTTTCATATATTCGGGAACCCAACCGCGTGAAAAGCTTTGCACAAGTGCTTTGCCAGCGAAGAACCCCAACGCGGTTGCCAGCAAAATGCCAAGTACCAAATGCCCGCTAATGTCTAGTATTTCGCCCTCGCCTTGCAGGGCAATAACGCCTTCGAAGGCCAGAACGGCGGCCAAAGCGCCGACGGGGTCGTTAACGATTGCCTCCCATCGCAAGATTTCAGCAGGGCGTTTGGAAAGGCGGGCTTGGCGCAACAACGGGGTGACCACGGTCGGGCCGGTAACGATCAGAATACCGCCGAATATGACCGAAGCCTCCCACCCCAAGCCAGCGCCGTACCTTGCAGCAAGGGTCGAGAATATCCACCCCAACGGCGCACCGAAAAGTACAAGCCGCCTCACGGCTGGGCCAGCGTCACGCAAAGCTTTGAACTTTAGGGTAATTCCACCTTCAAACAGTATCAATGCAACGGCGACGGCAACGATCGGGCGGAACAGGTCACCGAAATCTGCTTCTGGATTAACCCAGCCAGTGACAGGACCCCCGAAAATGCCCGCCGCCAGCATCAGAACAATTGCGGGCAGTTGCAAACGCCACGCCAGCCATTGCGAACCGATACCAAGCGCGCCGATCAAGGCGATAAGTAGAGTGGTTTCCATCAAATTCCGCCAAATTCGTTAATAGAGACCTCAGCATAACTTGAGGATTCCCAACGTTGGGAATATTTGGTAACGTG
>CALCGO010000335.1 GCA_937901055.1 uncultured Rhodobacterales bacterium | reverse complement strand
GATCAGGCCAAAGGCGAGGCGATGATATTCGCGGCGGGGGCAAAAGCGACGCCGGACACGCCATTGGCTTGGCTTCGCGCGGAACCCGATACGCAAAAGGGCAGTGCCGCGATTACGCTAAACTTGTGGCCAAGCGGCGAGACGCGTGCCCTTGGGCGGATGGATTTCCATGGTCGATGGATCGAGTGGTTTTGAACCTTCCCAGCCTGTGTCGCGATTGTTTGGTCACGTTCAAAGGCGGGGCACGGTGCCCTGAATGCGGGTCTCCGCGAATTATCAGCCACCCTGAATTGTTTGAACTTTCGATCGCGCATATGGATTGCGACGCGTTTTATGCATCCGTCGAGAAACGTGATAATCCTGAGTTGAAGGACAAAGCCGTGATTGTGGGCGGCGGTACGCGCGGGGTGGTTTCGACTTGTTGTTATATCGCGCGGATCAACGGTGTGCGGTCGGCCATGCCAATGTTTCAGGCGCGAAAACTGTGCCCCGAGGCGGTGGTCGTACCGGGCCGGATGTCGGTTTATGTAGAGGTCAGCCGCGCGATTCGCGCGATGATGGAAGACCTGACACCAGTGATTGAACCTTTGTCGCTGGACGAGGCGTTTCTGGATTTGACGGGAACCGAACGCCTGTACGGGGCGCCGCCTGTCGTGCAAATGGCGCGGTTGGTGCAGCGGATGGAGGAGGAGTTGGGGATTTCCGGCTCCGTCGGGCTGTCTCACAATAAGTTTCTGGCCAAAATTGCCTCGGATCTGGATAAGCCGCGCGGGATGTCGTTGATCGGCAAAGCCGAGACGTTTGATTTTCTGCAAAAACAGAAGGTCGGGATCATCTGGGGAGTTGGGGCGGCCATGCGTCAAACGTTGGAGCGTGACGGGATCAGGACGATTGCCGATATCACGCGCCGTGATCGCAAAGGCCTGTCGGAACGCTACGGCAGCATGGGCGAGCGACTGTATCATCTGGCACGGGGCGAGGATCGACGGCGGATTTCGAACCGCGCGCCTGTGAAAAGCATATCCAAGGAGACGACTTTTAACAAAGACACCTCCGCCGCAGAAATTCTGGACGGGCAATTATGGCGGCTGACGGAACAAGTAGCGGATCGGGCCAAAGCGCGGGATATGGCGGGCAAGATCGTGACGCTAAAACTAAAGACGTCGAAATTCCGGCAATTGACACGACGCTTAACGCTAAGCGAACCGACGCAACTGGCCGATGTAATTTACGAAACCGCGCGGCCCTTGTTGGAAAACGAGCTGCCAAACGGCCCGTTTCGCTTGATCGGGGTGGGCATCAGCGGGTTGACGGATGCAATCGATGCCGATTTCGCCGGGGATTTGCTGGATTCGAACGCACCAAAGCGCGCGGCGGTAGAGCGGGCGACCGATAAGATTCGTGCAAAATATGGGAGTTCCTCGATACTTAAGGGCCGTGGGTTGCAAAAATAACACAGATTCGCCAATAGTGCGAGCTATGTTGCATTGCACAATTGACTTTGCTGCATTGCACCGTTACATTCACCTTATGCGATATGATTTTATCGTTGGCTTCCTTTTACGGAAGTTATTTCCTCCCTGGACTTGGGCCGCCACTTGTGCGGCCTTTTTTTCTGCCCAATTACTCGGCGGCAAGCACCGTGGAGGCTGGGCCAATTTGGGCCAGTCGGCAGGTAACACCGGACAAAACGGCGCGCACTTCATCAAAGGCCGCGGCGCGCTTTATACGAGATTCATCCATATAGAGAGAACGGTTGATTTCGATCTGGAAGGCGTGCACGCTTTTGGATGGCCGGCCGTAATGCTGGGTGATGTAACCACCGGAAAACGGCGCGTTTCGCGCAACTACGAATCCGGCAGCGGAGAATATCTTGGTGGCGGTATCCATGATCCACCGATCACACGAAGCACCGAACCTGTCACCAAGAATGATGTCCGGCTTTTTCCCGCGCACCAACGGCGCAGTGTCGAGTGATTTATGCGGCATTGAATGACAATCGACCAATAGCGCCATGCCGTGCACGGATCGTTGCAGGTCAATCAGGTTTTGTAGGCAGTTGTGATAGGGCGTGTAAAAACTGGCGATGCGGTTCTGTGCCTCTATCATGGAGATCTTACCCGTGCGGATCACCTGCCCGTTCCCGACGATTCGCGGGATCACACCTAACCCTGCGGTAATGCGCGGGTTGGCTGGGGCGCGTTTGACACCCTGCACGATGGCTGGGTCCAACTCAGCCGGACTTCGGTTAAGGTCCAGGAATGCGCGGGGCGCGTGGGCGGATAATAAATGCGCACCATGTTTTGGAGCATCCCCGAATAATTCGTTAACGAATGCATCCTCGGAACTGCGGATAGCAACAGAATCAAGGCCGGACGACGCCAAAAAATCCACCGGATAATTCGACCCGCTGTGGGGCGAGTTGAAAACCACGCAGGAATGCGGGTTTGGGGGGGATTTAAGGGTGTAAATATCGCTCATCGTCAATATCTTCCTTCATGAACCGTTAACCCGACAATACCGTATGCAGGTTCTGCGGAAAAGGCCTTGAACCCGCCACCGACTCCTTTTATAGACACCCCCACGTGAGTGTTGCTTTGGCAGCACTTATTGCTTTTCGGGTGTATAGCTCAGCGGGAGAGCACTTCGTTGACATCGAAGGGGTCACTGGTTCGATCCCAGTTATACCCACCATTCCCCGCCCGCGTGGGGATGGAGACCAAGATAAACCAGGCGTTTCATCGCGCCGCTGATAGGAGAGAGACTATGAAAGTTAAAAATTCGCTTCGCTCCCTTAAAGCGCGTCATCGCGATTGTCGCGTTGTTCGCCGTAAGGGCCGTGTGTACGTTATTAATAAGACGAACCCACGTTTCAAGGCACGTCAGGGCTGATACGCCTCGACATACCAAATTAGAAAAAGCCGCGCTTATGTGCGGTTTTTTTGTACCTTATCGTCAGTTTGGCTCACATTTCGGAGAGGCTAGTACGACTGAGGTATTAATCGAGGCGACATTCGGCAGCGCCCCCAGATAATCCGTATGGAAGTTTTTATAGGCGGCCAGATCGGAAACCTCGATCCTAAGAAGATATTCGGCGTTTCCGGTGATGTTGTGGCATTCGCGCACCTGAGGCGCACTGGTGACGGCTTTTTCAAATGCATCCTGCGCCGCTTTGGTGTGTAGCGACAAGCCGACAAATATATAGGCCAGAAACCCACGGCCCATCGCAACCGGATCGAGGCGCGCGCAATATCCGGTGATAACGCCAGATCGTTCCAATTCCTGAACACGCCTTAGGCACGCTGAAGGTGACAGGCCGACGCGGTCCGCCAATTCGATATTGCTGATTCGCCCATCGGACGAAAGCTCACGCAATATTTTGGTGTTTATTTTGTCGCTATCGGTCATGTGTTGCTACATTTAACGAATTCGAGGCGAATTCACAACATAATCTGTGCCATTGTTACGTATGATTGCGAGATGACTTATGAAATAGCAACCGCCCTCATCGCCTTCGCTTTCGTTAGCTCGATTACGCCTGGCCCGAATAACCTGATGCTCATGGCTTCGGGCGTCAATTTCGGGGTATTGCGTACTTTGCCCCATATGTTCGGAATTTCGTTCGGGTTTGCCCTGATGTCCATCATATTGGGGCTGGGGTTGGTACAGCTGTTGGAAAGTTCCCCGCAGGCCCATCAAGCGCTGAAAGCTGCAAGTGTTGTCTATATGCTTTGGCTGGCATGGAAGATCGCCAACGCTTCTTCGCCCAAACAAAAGGAGGAAGGTGCGAAGCCGTTGACCATTTTTCAGGCAGCGGCTTTCCAGTGGGTTAATCCGAAGGCTTGGGCAATGGCGACCACCGCACTAACAGTTTATTCGCCGAACAGTGACCTGAATTCGACCCTGATGGTTTCAGCAATCTTTGCCGGCGTGAACCTGCCAACCATTTCTTTTTGGGCGATCTTGGGCCAGAATTTTCGCAAATTCCTTTCAAATCCGCGAAACCTGCGCGCCTTCAACATTTTCATGGCGCTTTTGCTTGTAGCTTCGCTTTGGCCAATCCTGAAAGCCTGACGCTTATCCCAAAAGTAGGGCGCGTACCGTAGCCGCGTCGATATAGCCGGTTTGCTTCAGGTCGCGATGTTGTTGGTACCGCTTGATTGCCTTGCGGGTGCGATCATCAAACCGACCATCCAGAGTGCCCGGGTTGAAGCCCGCGCTTTTCAAGCGGTTCTCGATCAACAGACGGGTGGCGACGTTCAGGTTCAGGCGATCCTCTGCGGCTTTGGCAGCGTTCACGTCAATTGCCCCATCAGGGTCGAGGGCCGCAATCCGTTGTTTGGCCACCGAAGCATAAACCCCTTGCGGGAATTCGGCTAAGTAAGCGCGATAGCTATTGGCACTGCTACCAGCGACAGCCGCGCTCCATGCGTCATTGTCCAAACGGGTGCGTTCTTCGGCTTCATATACGGCCAGTAATTCACGCGCTTCATCGGCGAAAATTCCTGCCGGATACCGCTGCAGATATATCTCCAGATCGCCTTTGCGCCCACTGTCACCCGTTGCATTCCAGAAGCGCCGATCTGCGGCTTCCTGTATGGCACGTTCAGTATCACCTTGCTCGCTCAGGCGCGCGATTTGTGGGCTGGTCAGATATCCTGTCGCCGTGAATCGTTGATTGTCCTGCCAAGCGGCAATTGCGGCACGGGAACCACGGCCAAGAATGCCGTCAACGCCGCGTGTGTCATACCCCAGCAACGTCAGGTTCGTCTGGATTCCGCGGCGCGCGTCGCGACTTAGGCGCAGCGCCGCTTCGATTTCCTCGGGCGTTGGTGCAACGGCGGCCGGTTCGATTGCGTCAAGCCGCGCACGAGCCGCTTGTGCGAAAATTCCGGTCGGGAAGCGGCGAAGATATTCTTCCAGATCGTCGGGGTTATTACTTTTGTCGGCGACGGCCCACAACGTTTGCTCGGCCACGAAATCGACCCAGTTACCGGGGGTCGCGGTTGCGGGCTCGGAGGACGGATCACTTAAACCATTGTCAGGCGAGACATAGCCCGCGACGTCGATGCGAGAAGGATTTGCCAACAACGCTGACATCGGGCGATTGCTGCCCAGCAGGTCGTTCGTCAACAGTTCTTCGATGTCATCCGCCGGCCCACTTACCAGCAAGACACCTTGCGGAATCCTTGCATCGGCAACACCGGAAATCAGGCCGCTGTTACGGTTCGGGTCAACATCGCTGATACCAATAAAGACAGAGGCATGGCCCGGTTTTGCGGCCGCCATCGCCAGAAAGGTGTCGAGGGTCGGGGCGCCAAACGCAGCCTCCAACAGCGAGTCACCGGTGGTATCGACAGGTAGAACCCAAGTTTGCTGGCCGTCGTTCACCATATTGCCGGAAAGCACGATGACGAGGTTGTCGACCGCCTCGCTGATGCCGTCAGCCCGTTTGGCCAGCGCTAACATCTCTAGTCGGGTAAGGTCGGCGCCCTCGATAACTTCGAAACCTTGGTCTTTGAAGGCTTCGACCAAATCACCGTGTTTACGCGATATTTTGCGTTGTTCTGACAGGTTATCGTAGTCACCGTTGCTGACAATCAGCGCAAGATCGGCGGCTGAAACGCCCCCGGCCATCGCGGCCCAGGATAATGTTAGGGCGGTTGCCAAATGCTTAAATCGAACTTGCATAATGTCCCTCCGACAGTGAATTTAAAGAAATGTTAACAGAGGCATGGCATTTTCGCACGGAATTATGCGAGAGGCGGTGAAAACCGGCAGTCCTTCGCCGAAAACGAAAAACCCGCCCCGAGGGATTCGGAGCGGGTTCGTGAACAACTATTAAAAGTCGGTTTAAACGTCGATGGAGCCTTCGACCTGACCGCCAGCGACGATCTCGATCTTGCGCGGCTTCAGGGCTTCGGGTACTTCACGCACCAAATCAACGTGGAGCAGGCCGTTTTCAGTGGTCGCGCCCAAGGCACGAACATGGTCGGCCAACTGAAAACGTTTTTCGAACGCGCGGGTCGCGATGCCACGGTGGAGGTAGTTGACCTCTTTCTCTTCCGTCTCGGCCACTTTCTTGCCTGAGATGACCAACTGCCCGTCACGGGCCTCGATCGTCAGATCAGCGTCGGTGAATCCGGCGACAGCGATAGAGATGCGATAGGCATCCTCGCCAATTTTTTCGATGTTATAAGGGGGGTAGCCGCTTTGGCTGGAATCTGTCGATTTCACGCTGTCCATAATATTGGCCAGACGGTCAAAGCCGACAGTGGAACGGTATAGCGGGGATAGGTCATAAGTACGCATAATGCATCCTCCTTTAGAGCGATACGGGGCTTGGCCCTCCGACATGGACGGGCCTGAAGTCAAACACCGGACCCGTTAGTGGCATCCGGTAATTGATACATATGCGTGGTTCTCTGGGTTTCAAGAGGGGGTATCGGGGGGCGGTAGAAGGTCGTCTTCACCGTCGTGATCAATGTCGATCTGCTTGGTTGCGCGCGCCCCGAGTTTCTTGAGGTCTTCGGCCTGCCAAACCAGATTTCCACGTCCTGTCGTCAGCTTGCCAACAGCGGCTTCATGGGTCTTTTGGACCGTGTTCAACTGCGTTCCGATTTTCTTCATATCTTCGACAAAGCCGTCGAATTTGTCATACAAAAGCCCTGCCCGCTTGGCGATTTCGATGGCGTTCTTGTTCCGCTTCTCGACGGACCACAGGTTTTCGACGGTTTTCAACGCCAGCATCAAGTTGGTAGGCGAGGCTATCAGGACGTTCTTTTCAGTGGCATAAAGCGCGAGGTCTGCACGGGCACGAACGGCCTCGGAAAAGGCGCTCTCAACGGGCATGAACATAATCACGTACTCGACTGTGCCATCGTCTAGTTGGTGATATTTCTTGGCTGACAGCGTATCAATATGGGTTTTCACGGACAGCACATGGGCCTTCATCGCGGTTTCCCGCGCAGCCTCGTTTTCCGCATTAACGGATCGTTCATACGCCACCAACGAGACTTTGCTGTCGATCACCAGTTTGCGGCCACCCGGCAGGTTGACCACCACATCAGGCCGCAAGGATCGGCCTTCCTCATCGCGGTGGTGGGCTTGGGTCTCGTATTCTTCTCCTTCACGCAGACCGCTGCGATCAAGGATGGAGGCAAGGATCATCTCCCCCCATGCGCCCTGTTTCTGGGTGTCGCCTTTCAGAGCTTGCGTCAGGTTGTGCGCTTCTTCGGAGACCTCGAGGCTGCGTTTCGTCAGGGTTTCGATTTCGGTTTTCAGGGCGACGCGATCTTTGTCGGCAGACTTGTGCACCTCGCGTAACTCAACCTCAAAACGGCCGATGTGTTCTTTGAGAGGCTGCAGAACTTGCGTTAACTGGTCTTGATTAGCTTTCTTGAAGTCCACAGACTGCGCCTTCATCACTTCGTCGGCCAATGCGGTGAACTGCGCCTTCAGTGTACCGTCGGTTTCGCGCTGATGCTCGACGGTTGCTTTAAGGCTGGCGACTTCTGCACTTCGTTGGCTAAGGGTGTGGCGCATGTCAACGAGGTCGT
>CALCGO010000334.1 GCA_937901055.1 uncultured Rhodobacterales bacterium | reverse complement strand
TGACCGATAGCTTCGCCGCGGCAGGTGAAATCCTTGAGCAAACCAAAGTCGGGCTGGCGCCCGGGGTGGCGTTCGGCCCCCAGGGGGAAGGTTATCTGCGGCTCTGCTACGCGCAACCTGCCGATGTTCTCGAAGAAGCCTTCGTGCGGCTCGAACCATTTCTTTCAAAGTGACGTCTAGAAACTGGGATCAATATCATGACATATGAATTTAGCCTTGAGGGCAAGACCACCTTGATAACCGCCGCCGGGCAGGGCATCGGGCGCGCCAGCGCTGAGGCTTTCGCCAAGGCCGGTGCCTCGGTCATTGCCACCGACATCAATGAAACTGCTCTGGCCGAGCTTGAAGGGCTTGACGGCATTACAGCATGGAAACTGGATGCCACCAATCCAGAAGACATTAAGCGAGTATTGGCAGAAGCTGGTAGGCTGGACGTGTTGTTCAACTGCGCTGGATTTGTCCATGCGGGCAATATCCTGGAAAGCACCGAGGAAGACTGGGACTTTGCCTTCGACCTGAATGCCAAGGCCATGTACCGCCTGTGTAAAGCAGTTCTGCCGGGCATGCTTGAACAAGGCAAGGGTTCGATCATTAACATGTCCTCGGTGGCATCTTCATTGAAGGGCGTGCCAAATCGTTTTGTCTATTGCGCGTCCAAGGCGGCGGTTATCGGCATGACCAAAGCGATCGCTGCTGACTACGTAACCCAAGGCATCCGATGCAATGCAATTTGCCCTGGTACCGTGGATAGCCCGTCGTTGCATGACAGGTTGCGCGCAACTGGCGACTATGAGGTAGCGCACGAGCAATTCATTGCGCGCCAGCCCATGGGACGCGTTGGCGCAGCAGACGAAATTGCAGCGCTTGCAGTTTACCTAGCCTCGGATGCCAGCGGATTTACCACGGGCCAAGCCCATATCATCGACGGCGGCTGGGCCCTCTAAACGGAGATTATCATGAAACTTTTACGTTACGGCCCGAAAGGGCAGGAAAAACCCGGTATCGTTGACGCCGAAGGCGTTGTGCGCGATCTGTCCGGCTTGGTGTATGACATTGCTGGTGACGTTCTGACGGATCAAGGCCTGGCCGGCATTGCCGAAGCTGACCTGTCGTCGCTGCCTGCCGTTGAAGTCGACCGATATGGTCCATGCGTCGGCGGTGTGGGCAAGTTCGTCTGTATTGGACTCAACTACTCAGACCATGCCGAGGAGAGCGGGCTGGAGGTGCCGCCGGAGCCGGTGATCTTTGCAAAGGCGACCTCGGCAATTTGCGGTCCCAACGACACGGTTGAAATCCCCCGTGGCTCGAAGGCCACCGACTGGGAAGTTGAACTGGGAGTGGTGATCGGCAAAGAGGCAAAATACATCGATGAGGCAGACGCTCTCGACCATGTTGCGGGCTACTGCGTGATCAACGACATTTCCGAACGTGATTTCCAGAACAAGCGCGCGGGTCAATGGACTAAGGGCAAATCAGCCGACACCTTCGGGCCCATCGGACCGTGGTTGGTTACCCGCGACGAAGTGCCGGACCCGCAGAATCTATCAATGTATCTGGACGTGAACGGAAAGCGCCGACAGGACGGCAGCACCAACACTATGGTGTTTGGCGTGGCTCACCTCGTCTCCTACCTTTCGCAATTCATGAGCCTTCAGCCAGGCGACATTATCTCCACTGGCACCCCTCCTGGTGTCGGCATGGGGATCAAACCCGAACCCGTTTATCTCAAGGTTGGCGACAATATGGAGCTCGGCATCGAAGGTCTGGGCGTGCAGCACCAGAACGTCATGGCAGCAATCAAAGGGGCATAGCGATGGAAAACCAGATCGCGGTGGTCACCGGTGGCGCGCAGGGAATTGGTTTGGCTGTGGCCCGGCTGCTGATCCAAAAAGGTGTGCTTGTTGCCAGCTGGGATATAGATCCAGGCAACAAGGACGCCATGGCTGACCTCGGCAGCAATGCAATGGCAGTTGACTGCAAAATCAATGATTTGGCGACAGTGGAAGCCGCCTATGCGCGCACCTGTGAGGCATTCGGTGTTCCTTCTATTCTAATCAACAGTGCGGGAATTTCCGGGCCGAATGCGCACCTGGATGCTTATGACCCTGAGGCTTGGAAACAAGTCATTGATGTCAATCTCAACGGCACTTTCTATGTGAACCGGGTCTGCGTTCCAGGTATGAAAGAGCAGGGTTATGGTCGCATTCTGAATGTGGCCTCCGTTGCGGGCAAGGAGGGCAATCCCAATGCCTCTGCATATTCAGCTTCCAAAGCGGCGGTAATTGGTCTGACCAAGTCTTTGGGAAAGGAGTTGGCTGGATACGACATCGCGGTCAATTGCGTAACACCCGCCGCCGCCCGGACCCGGATTTTCGATCAAATGACCCAAGAGCATATCGATTACATGCTTTCCAAAATTCCCCGTGGTCGGTTTCTGAAAGTTGAAGAGGCCGCGGAGATGATGGTTTGGGCGGTATCACCTGAAAACTCGTTCACCACGGGCGCTGTGTTCGATTTGTCAGGCGGCCGGTCCACCTACTAACTCTTGTAAATTAAGTCACTTGGAGGAAAACCCATGACAGATAATGACAAAAAAGCCGCTCTCACCGAACGCCTTGCAAAATGCTACAGCGGAGCAGTTTATGACGCCCTGCGCGAGAGAGGGATCGACAATACTGTTCTGCCCAAAGACATCCGGCCGATTGACGATACTCATGTTCTTGCTGGTCCCGTTTTCACAATTTCAGGAACACCAAAACCTGGGATTAGTGCTGATGATGCTCTGCTGGCTTGGACGGGTTTCCTTTCAACAGCGCCGTCTGGCCATGTCGTAGTTTGCAATGGCCACACCGACGACATCGCGATGATGGGGGAACTGTCTGCCGAGACGCTCCAGATGCGCGGTGTGCGCGGATATGTGACCAATGGCGGGTGTCGGGACAGCAATTTCATTCGTAACATCGGTTTCCCCGTTTTCCATCGCTTCTACACCGCCCGCGATGTGGTGGGCGCATGGTCGGTCGACAAAATGGAAGTCCCTGTGCAGATCGGTGACGTTGTCGTTAAGCCCGGGGATTTTCTGATTGCCGACATTGATGGGGCCATCCTTATCCCAGGTGAAATCGCTGAAGAGATCGTGGCTGAGGTAGAGGAAGTGATGAACACCGAGAACAAGGTCCGCTCGGCTATCCGTAGCGGGACGGATCCGAAGGAAGCCTACTTGACCTACGGGCGCTTCTGAGCGGTCAAACTGGCGTAACGGAACTTGGAGATACGAATATGCATATCGGTTTGCCTGACCAGGGCTGTTTTGTTCTGCGGGTCTGGAATCCAGCGGTTTCAGGGCCTTCGGTTTGCTACTTGCGCGACGGATGCATTGTCGATGTGACCTCGCGTGAAGTGGCAACAGTACGCGACCTGCTTGAGCAGGACGATCCGGCGGGCTGGATCAAGTCTGCCTCAGGCGAAGCAATTTGCACGCTGGGCGAGCTCGAGGAGAATTCCGTCGAACGGCCTGATCCTAAATTACCCTATTTTCTGGCGCCCTGCGATCTGCAGCCAGTTAAAGCATGTGGCGTGACCTTTGTATCCTCAATGTTGGAGCGGGTGATTGAAGAGCAGGCACTCGGTGATCCTACCAAGGCCAAGGCGATCCGCGGGCGCTGCGAGACTATTTTAGGCGATAGCCTGACCGGGATTGTTCCCGGGTCAGACCAGGCAATTGAGTTGAAGAACGCGCTTCTCGCCGAGGAAGCCTGGTCGCAATACCTCGAAGTCGGAATTGGCCCGGATGCGGAAGTTTTCTCCAAGGCTCAAGCGCTGTCTTCGGTTGGCTGGGGTGCAAGCGTTGGCCTGCATCCAATGTCGCGCTGGAATAATCCGGAACCAGAAGTGGTTCTGGCGGTAAACAGCCGGGGCGAGGTCAAGGGGGCCACACTCGGAAACGACGTGAACCTTCGCGATGTCGAAGGCCGTTCGGCGCTGCTGCTTGGAAAGGCAAAAGACAACAATGCCGCCAGCTCGGTAGGACCTGCCATTCGCCTCTTTGATGGAACCTATTCGATCGCGGATGTGCGTAAAGCGGAACTTGATTTGCGGGTTACCGGGGAGGATGGCTTTGTGATGGACGGTCACAGCACAATGGCCGAGATCAGCCGCGACCCGCTGGACCTGGTCGGGCAGGCTTATGGTACGCACCATCAGTATCCCGATGGGTTCATGCTGATGATGGGAACCCTTTTCGCTCCAACCGAGGACCGTGATCACCCCGGGGGTGGTTTCACGCACAAAATGGGTGATATCGTGACCATTTCAAACTCTGATCTGGGTGCTCTGGTCAATACCGTGCGCCTTTCGACCGAATGCCCGCCCTGGGACTTCGCAGCTTCGCATCTGATGCGCAATCTGGCCCGCCGTGGCCTGCTCTGAACGGAGACACTCATGCTGAACGGAAAACATCTAATTGCCGGCGAATGGCTCGACAGCGACAGCACCTTTTCTTCACAGCCTGCACATGGTCCGGCTCATAATTTTACCGCGGGAACCGCGAAACTCGTGCAGCGCGCCTGTGAAGCGGCTGAAGACTCGTTCTGGTCCTACGGTTATTCCAGTCGGGAAACACGTGCGGCCTTCCTGAACCGGATCGCCGACGAGATCGAAGCGTTTGGCGACCAAATCACTGAGATTGGCTGTCAGGAAACCGGTCTGCCCGAAGCGCGGTTGATCGGAGAACGCGGTCGGACTGTCGGCCAGCTGCGCTTGTTCGCGGAGCATGTTCTGAAAGGCGATTATCTGGACCGTCGCCATGACAGCGCCTTGCCTGACCGGCAGCCACTGCCGCGGCCTGAGCTGTATATGGTTCAGCGGCCCATCGGCCCGGTTGCGATCTTTGGTGCTTCGAATTTTCCACTGGCCTTCTCGACCGCAGGGGGTGACACAGCAGCAGCATTGGCCGCAGGCTGCCCTGTAGTGGTCAAAGGCCACTCAGCGCACCCGGGAACGGGGGAGCTGGTGGCTCAAGCAATCGAGAAGGCCGTGAAGGCGATGGATCTGCACCCTGGCGTGTTCAACCTGATCCAAGGAGGCAAGCGGGACGTAGGAGCCGCGCTGGTTCAGCATCCATTGGTTAGGGCGGTTGGCTTTACCGGTTCGCTGGGCGGCGGGCGGGCACTGTTCGATCTGTGCGCATCCCGCGAAGAGCCTATCCCGTTCTTTGGCGAACTTGGCTCAGTCAATCCGATGTTCCTGCTGCCACAATCTCTCTCTTCCCGTGCTGAGGCAATGGGCGAGGGCTGGTCCAGCTCCTTGACTATGGGAGCCGGACAGTTCTGCACCAATCCGGGTATTGCCGTCGTGCAGTCGGGTGCAGATGCCGAGCGTTTTGTCGCGGCAGCTACCAAGGCATTGGAGCAGGTTGGCGCGCAGACAATGCTGACTGACGGGATCGCCGCAGCCTATCGCGATGGGCGCGACCGGATCCGCGCCAATTCCAGCGTGCAGGAAATCCTCACCACCACCTGCGACCTGCGCAATGCAACGCCGTACCTTTTCCGCGTCACTGCGCGTGAGTGGTTGGCAAATGATGTGTTGGCCGAGGAAGTCTTCGGTCCGCTGGGCCTGGTTGTCGAAGCAGAAGATGCGGCCGAAATGACCGCTGTCGCGAAGGGACTTAAAGGGCAGCTGACCTGCACCGTCCATATGAATGAAGACGACACCGCCCAGGCGCAGGCCTTGATGCCAATCCTTGAGCGCAAGGCGGGGCGAGTTTTGGTCAACGGCTTTCCGACCGGCGTCGAAGTATCTGACACGATGGTCCATGGCGGCCCCTATCCGGCCTCGACAAATTTTGGTGCGACCTCGGTGGGCACTCTGTCGATCCGACGTTTCCTTCGGCCTGTGTGCTTCCAAAACATGCCAGAGGCACTGCTGCCTCAAGATCTGAAATGAACGTCCAAGGAGAATAATAGTGGTTAAAATGTACAAAGGCATCTGGCCGGTTGCCCCGACCCCTTTTCATGACGATGGAACACTTGACCTCGAGGGTATGAAGCGTGTGCTCGACTTCATGATCGATGCGGGTGTCGATGGCATCTGCATCCTTGCGAATTACTCCGAGCAGTTTGTGCTGTCTGATGAAGAGCGCGAGGTGCTGACCCGATTGTCGCTGGAACATGTGGCGAACCGGGTGCCGGTGATCGTGACAGTCAGCCACTTCGCAACCCAGATTGCCTTGGAGCGCACGCGTCTCGCGAAATCGCTTGGCGCCAGCATGGTGATGCTGATGCCCCCCTATCACGGGGCAACACTGCGGGGGACGCCGGAGCAAATTTTTGAGCAGTTTAAAGCGGTCGGCGAGGTGGGCATCCCGATCATGGTGCAGGATGCGCCGATGGCCGGCAATGATCTGACTGTGCCGCTTCTGGTCAGGATCGCCCGCGAAATCGAGATGGTGAAGCTCTTTAAGATCGAGTGCATTCCGGCAACCGGTAAACTGCGCGAGCTTATTGCTGTAGGCGGTGAGGCGATCCAAGGCCCCTTCGACGGTGAAGAAGGTATCACTTTGATGGCAGACTTGGATGCAGGGGCTACTGGCACCATGACCTCTGCCACAATTCCCGACAAGATCAAGCCCATCCTGGCTTTGCACGCCCAAGGCAACCGCGAAGGTGCTTCTGAGGTCTACCGTCAGGTGCTGCCGGTGATCAACTTCGAAAACCGCCAGTGCCTTTGGCGCGCCTCAAAGACCGCGATGATGGAGGGGGGGGTGATCAATTCTGACTACTGCCGCCACCCGATTGCACCTTTGCATCCCGAGACCCGTGCGGGGCTCTTGGATGTTCTTCGGCCGATTGATCCGCTCGTCCTGTCCTGGGGCAAGTGAAGTAAGACTGGGCGGTTGCATCGTTCGACCAAGAACATAGCACGCAACTGCCCCGCTCGATCATCTCGGCATGATGAGAACAGCTCTTGGATTGGTGACTTGCGAGAAGAGCCTGTGATTATCGCGTTCGCGACATAGGCTGCTCCCACTTTCTTATCAACCTATCGAAACCGCATACGATATCTGAGGGAAGTATCGTGTCGCGTTTGATCGCATTCACCCGCCCGATACGCAGGTATTGGGCACGCTTCCGCCCGTGCCATGGCGGTCGAACGCTCAGCACTTGGTCGAAATCAATCCGATAGAACGCGACATACTTTAACGATGTGAGCTAACGCTATCAGTCAGGATCAATTCTGTCGGGACGAGAGTGAGTTTAGTTGGCGCTGTCGGATCCGAGATACGGCTTAGCAGATGTTGAATGACAACTCTCCCCATCTCTTGCAGATCAATGCTTGTCGTACTCAGCGGCGGATTGGTGTGTTGCAACTCATCGATCCCCTCGTTCGCGATCAACGAGAAATCTTCTCCGATTTTTTTTCCCAACCTCTGCAAACCGGCTTTCAGTCCAAGGGTGACGATAGCATTATATCCGATGGCAGCAGTCGGCGGATCTTCGACATCCAGAATTCTCGCCGCTGCTTCGTATCCCTGAGCACGAACAGGGCGGCATTCGAAAACAAGCGCACGA
>CALCGO010000333.1 GCA_937901055.1 uncultured Rhodobacterales bacterium | reverse complement strand
AGACGTGTGCTCGTGTGCTCTTCCGATCTGATGTGCTGGGTCGTCGACTTCCCGATTTTCGAAAAAGACGAAGAGACAGGCAAGATTGATTTTGAACACAACCCGTTCTCCATGCCACAAGGCGGGATGGACGCGCTGAATGGCGATCCGTTGAAGGTTCTTGGGTATCAATATGATCTGGCCTGCAACGGTTATGAGCTGATTTCCGGTGCGATCCGTAACCACAAGCTGGACGTGATGTATAAAGCGTTCGGGATTGCCGGGTATGACGAAACCGAAGTCGAGAAACGTTTCGGCGGTATGGTTAAAGCGTTCAAATTTGGCGCTCCTCCGCATGGTGGATGTGCGGCGGGCATCGACCGTATCGTGATGTTGCTGGCGGACGAGGAAAACATTCGCGAGGTTATCATGTTCCCGATGAACCAACGTGCTGAAGATCTAATGATGGAAGCCCCGGGTGAAGCCTCAAACGAGCAGCTTCGCGAGTTGGGCTTACGGATTATTCCACAGGACTAATAGTGATATTTCGCGTGTCACATTAGTGACGGCAGCATCATTAAAAATACCGCCATGCCCCAAACCAAGGGTGTGGCGGCCAGCATTCTAACCGCAGAAACTTTGCCGGATGAATGCGCCATCCATGCTAATATGACCATCACTACGGTGAAAAACGGCACAGAACCAATCAGTTGGGTGTTCGATATTCCGTAGGAATGGAGCGGATTTAACGCGAAAGTTCCGCGCGCGAACATGGAGATGGGCATCGCCGCCATTCCGCCCATTATGACAAACACGTCCAACGCCGATAATAGCGTTAACAGGGTGTTATTCGCGGGCTTACGATTAAAGCTATCTGGCATGGTGATTCCGACTCGGTGTAGTGCGATATCTACCGACTATACACGGATTTAACGGGCAACCTTACATGGATCGGGTTTTTACCCATTTAACCAATTCGTTCGCGCGCATAACACCTGCATGACGTGCAATTTCCTTGCCGTTTTTGAATAGTAGCAACGCGGGGATGCCACGGATGTTGTAGCGCTGGCTGGCGTTCTGATGCTTGTCAGTGTTGATTTTGGCAAAACGAGCAACGGTTTTCAGGTCTTTCGCGGCTTTGTCAAATTCCGGCGCCATCGTGCGGCAAGGGCCACACCACGGGGCCCACATGTCGACTACGACGGGCAATTCATCGTTCGTGGTGCATTTAATCACCGTTGCCAGATCGGTGTCGTGGACTTGACCCGCCGCCAAAGGTTTGCCGCAGCTTCCACATTTCGGACCCGCACCGAGCTTGTCCTCGGGGATTTTGTTAACGGTTTTGCAAGACATACAGGTCAGGTTTTTAGTGTAAGCCATGGGGGACTCCATAAATTCGGGTTATTGAATATAAAGGTGGCCGAGAGAGGTTTATCAAGAGGGTATCAGATATAACGCGAGATTTCGATCAGGTTTCGATCCGGGTCGCGCAGGTAGATGGACTCGATATTACCGATGGCGCCGGTTCGGGCGATGGGACCCTGCTCGATTTCGATGTTTTGCGTGGCTAGGTGAATAATCCAATCGGCCAGCGGGGTGCCGGATATCAGGCAGAAGTCGGCGGAGCCTGTGGTCGGGGTTTTCGCTTTGGGGCTGAATTCGCGACCAGCCTCGTGGAGGTTGATTTTCTGGTGGCCGAATTTCAGCATGGTTCTGGTGGAGCCGTCTGCTGGCTGGAAGGTCTCGGCCAACATCCCAAGTTTTTCATAAAAGACGACCGTCGCGGTGATGTCGCGGACGGTTAGGACGAGGTGGTCAATATGGGAAAGGATAGGCGTCATTTTTTGTTAGCCTCAGCAAAGCTGGCGTGGAATTGTTTGGGCAAGCTAACGGTTTCGCCTGCGATCATGGCGGCGATGGTTTCGCCGCATTTATGGGCGATGCCGAAGCCGATTTTGAAACCGCCGGTGGCCATATAAAGGCCGGCTGGCCCGTCGATCGGGCCAAGCATTGGGTCAGGCTTGCGCGCGCGCGGGCGAAGGTCGGCCCACGTGTGTTTGATTTTGGAGGCGTGAAGGGCGGGGCAGATGGTTAACGCCCGCTCGATCACTTGGTCGAGCTGTTCGTCGATGGAATATGGGTCGCCGTATTTGTTTTCGCTGGTGGACCCGACGGCGATGTCACCGTTTTCGTGCGGGATGATGTAGGTATGATCCCCGAAAATCATCGGCACGTCGGCCGCGTTGACACCACCTAGAACCGCGGATTGCCCTTTCACGCCCATGCCTGCGTTTCGACCCCAGAGGGTTTCGAGATAGGGGAAACAGGCGACACCGGCAGCCATTACGATTGCGCTGGCGCGGATTTTGCCGCTGGGGCCGCTG
>CALCGO010000332.1 GCA_937901055.1 uncultured Rhodobacterales bacterium | reverse complement strand
TAGCTTTCAGCGATGTCGCGCGCGATGTCGCCAACGGTGAATTTGAAGTCACCGATCTGGCCCACAGGCGTAACTTCGGCGGCTGTGCCGGTTAGCCAGCACTGCTCGAAATCGGCCAGCTCTTCGGGCATGATATGGCGTTCGATTACTTCGATGCCTTTATCTTTCAGCATTCCGATAACCGTCTGTCGGGTGATGCCATTCAGGAAAGCGTCCGGAATCGGTGTATGCACTGCGCCGTCTTTTACGAAAAAGATATTCGCGCCCGTCGCCTCGGCAACGTAACCACGGTAATCATACATCAACGCATCGGAACAGCCTTTGGCTTCAGCCGCGTGTTTGGACATGCTGCAGATCATATAGAGACCGGCGGCCTTGGCAAAGCACGGGATCGTCGCCGGATCAGGGCGCTTCCATTTGGAGATATCCAGCTTCGCACCGTCAAACTTCGCATCGCCGTAATATGCTCCCCAAGGCCAAACAGCCACGGCCATATGGACAGGATTGGCCGCTGACGCGACCCCCATGTCTTGGCCCGAACCACGCCATGCCAAAACACGAACGTAGGCATCTGTTAAGCCGCTGGCTTCAAGTGTCATCGCTTTGGCATCTTCGATCTCGTCCACTGTGTAGGGGATCGGGATGTCCATGTACTCGCCGGATTTCAGAAGGCGTTCGGAATGCTCGCGGCTTTTGAAGATCTTGCCGTTATAACAGCGCTCGCCCTCAAAAACGGAGGAGCCGTAATGCAGTGCGTGTGTCAGGACATGCACCTTGGCATCACGCCATTCCACCAGTTTGCCATCCATCCAGATGGTTCCGTCGCGATCGTCGTAAGGGGCTCCAGCCATTGTTCTATCCTCTGATATTTGCGAATATTGCGCATGATCGCGAATATTCGAAAGTTTATTACGTTATTTCCTCATTTTGCTAACAAATGATTCTTGAAAAGTCAACAAGACTGACATAAACTGTGAACAGGCAAATCAGGTTGAGGAAAAAGCCATGCAAAGAAACCGTTTAGCGCGACAGCCCGGTCGATCCGAACAGTTGTTGTTCCTGACCGACGACCAACTGCGGCAAGGAATCGAGCTGATGTTCTTCGCCTATCGCGGTTTCACCGCCGACCCAGATTTGATTCTGGAGAATTACGCCTACGGGCGTGCGCACCACCGTGCGATCCATTTCATCAATCGCAAACAAGGGCTGACGGTTAACGAACTGTTAGACATTCTTGGCGTGACCAAACAATCTCTTAACCGCGTGTTAAGGCAATTGGTGGAGGATGGTCTGGTCGACAGCCGTGTCGGCAAACAGGACCGCCGCCAGCGGAATTTGTACCTGACAGAAACAGGCGAAGCGTTGGAGCGGGAATTGTCGGACGCGCAGCGCAAGCGGATGCGTAAGGCGTATTCAAATGCGGGGCCCGAGGCCGTGCATGGCTTCCGTACGGTACTGGAACAAATGATTGACCCGAGCTTGCGGGAAAAAGTTCTGAACGCGGCGGATGACATGTGATGGGCACCGTTGAAGAACACAGCGAAGCGCATCTGTTAGTGGTCGATGACGACCAGCGCATCCGGCAACTGTTACAAAAATATCTGGCACGAAATGGCTTCTTGGTAACCGGCGCACGAGACGCGGCCCACGCACGGCGGTTGCTGACCGGACTAGAGTTCGACATGTTGATCGTCGACATCATGATGCCAGGCGAGGACGGATTTTCTTTAACCAAGGATTTGCGCCGCACCTTGGCCACGCCCATCCTTTTACTGACCGCACGCGGCGATGCGGATGACCGGATCAAAGGGCTTGAGATGGGGGCAGATGACTATCTGCCAAAACCGTTTGAGCCCAAGGAATTGCTGTTGCGTGTAAACGCAATTTTGCGACGGGTGCCGAAAACAGATATTGTGGTTGAACCGCCCAAGACCCTGCAAATGGCTGATGTGCGTTACGACGTGACTCGAAGCGAATTATGGCGGGGTGATGAGCGCATTCGTCTGACAGCTACCGAAAACGCCTTGATGAAGATTTTCGCGGCGAACGCGCATGAATCCGTGACCCGCACGCAATTGGTTAACGATCTTGGTAAAGGTGACGGCTCTGCACAGGAGCGCGCGATTGACGTGCAGATCACTCGGCTGCGGCGCAAGTTGGAAGCGGATCCGAAGCAACCCCGATATTTACAGACTGTGCGCGGAGCGGGCTATATGCTCGCGCCCGATTAACCTTAAGGAAGTATTAATGGATACCAGAGACAGCAACGGCGCGATTTTAGACGATGGCGACACGGTGATGGTCATCAAAGACCTGAAAGTTAAGGGCATGTCGAAGACGCTGAAGCGCGGTTCACAGATTAAGAATGTGCGGCTGACAGGTAATCCCGATCAGGTGGAATGCCGGATCGGGAAGGCTACCGTTGTTCTAAAAGCGTCATTTATGAAGAAGGTTTGAAGTATTGCCCTGCCGTCAAGCAGGGCAATAGTTTACAAAACGTAACGGCTGATGTCGGTCGAGCGCGACAGCTCCCCCAAATGCTTTTCAACGAAATCTGCATCAACGGTGACCTTATCCCCTGCGCGATCAGGCGCCGTGAAACTTAGTTCTTCGAACACACGTTCCAGCACTGTGTAAAGGCGGCGGGCGCCGATGTTTTCGACAGTGTGGTTCACTTCGGCGGCAATTTTCGCAAGTGCTGCGATACCTTCTGGCGTGAAATCGACCGTGACTTCTTCGGTTGCCATAAGCGCCGTGTATTGCAAGGTCAGCGCATTGTCGGTTTCCGTCAAAATACGCACAAAATCTTCTTCGGTCAGCGCGCGAAGTTCGACACGAATTGGCAAGCGGCCTTGAAGTTCAGGCAGCAAGTCCGACGGTTTTGCAATGTGGAACGCGCCGGATGCGATGAACAAAATGTGGTCGGTTTTGACCGGGCCGTATTTGGTGGAAACCGTTGTACCCTCGATCAGTGGCAGCAAATCACGTTGCACACCTTCACGCGAAACGTCGCCGCCGCGCGCATCGGAACGGGCGCAGACTTTGTCGATCTCGTCCAGAAATACGATACCGCTTTGCTCAACCGATTTTAGCGCTTTCTTGTTAACGGTTTCTTCATCCAGCAGTTTATCGGCCTCTTCGTCGATCAGCAGCTTATAACTTTCGGAAACCTTAACGCGGCGACGCTGTGTACGACCGCCCATCGCTTTGCCAAAAATATCGCCGAGGTTCATCATCCCCATGCCGCCGCCACCGCCCGGTTGGCCGGGGATGTCCATCATTTGCAACGGGTTGGAGTTGTCGGCCAAATCAAGTTCGATTTCTTTGTCATCGAGAACACCGTCGCGCAACTTCTTGCGGAACATATCGCGGGTTTGTTCACGGGCATCTTCGCCAGCCAGCGCGTCAATCACACGTTCTTCGGCAGCGTGATGCGCTTTGGCTTTAACTTCGTCGCGCAATTGTTCGCGCACCATCAGAATCGCACCATCCATCAGATCACGCACGATTTGTTCGACGTCACGGCCAACATAGCCAACCTCGGTGAACTTGGTTGCTTCTACCTTCAGGAACGGTGCGTTTGCCAGTTTGGCTAGGCGGCGACTGATTTCGGTTTTACCAACACCTGTTGGCCCGATCATCAGGATGTTTTTTGGGTAAACCTCATCACGTAGATCATCAGACAGTTGACTGCGGCGCCAGCGGTTACGCAGGGCCACAGCTACGGCGCGCTTAGCACCGTTTTGACCAATGATGTAACGGTCCAGTTCGGAAACGATTTCGCGGGGGGTAAGGTCAGTCATTTAGTGCCTCTAGTTTATCGGGGGTCAAGTCCATCAGGATTGTCCCGCCTTCTGCATTCCAGTGTTCATCAAAGGGCGTGAAGCCCGCTTTAGTGTAGGCCTTGATGGCGCGTTCGTTGCCCGCGTCAGGGTCAATCATCAACCGACTTGCGCCCGCCGAAAATAGCTTGTCGCTGAAGGCCTGAATGATAATGCCACCTAATCCTTTGCCAATCATGTTGGGTTCTCCGATCAAAATATCAATCCCCAACGTTCCTTTCGGCACATCGCGCAACCATGGTTCTTCGTCTGCCCATTTCTGGTCGAGTTTGTTGGCATCCCAGCTTTGAATATAAGCGGTCGGCCTATCATTCACCTGCACTATGTATCCATCGGCATCACCCGTACCGGGATCTTTCCGATTTAGAATTAGATTCAATTCTTCGTCAGCGTCACCCCACCACTTGCGAACTTCAGGTGTCGAAAGCCACCGCAGTAGCAGCTTTGAGTCTTTGTCAGACACAGGAGCGAATTGAATGCTGTGGGGGATTATCCAACCTCCTGATACGGTGGTAACCTGTCTTTGAGTGGGAAGTTTGGCACGATACGCATGATAACGGCGCGCAGTTGCACCCACCATGTGCCAAGTGCCGTAATAAATGCGCCCATGACCAGCAAAGTTATCGCAATGCTCCAATCGTCGCCGGAACCTGCGTCGAGGGCCCATGCCAGAATGATGCCAATGTAGATGATGCCGGCCGTTAGAAACGAGCGTCGGTCGATTATCAGCGCAACCACGGCGATCACAACAAGGGCGGCGGCGGCTAAGCCATAACCCATTGTACCGTCAAGGTTTAACAAGGACAGCGCGACCACGTTGACGATTGCGGGGGCAGCAAGGATGTGCAGCCAGAAGCCGCAAGCCGCCAAGCGGGAGACGCGGTAAGGATCCCGCAGATCAAACGACATGCCGCCCAAGAATGCAAGGATGCCGAAGATCAGCATCGTGTAGGCCATGGTCGGGTTACGGCTGATGTCGAATACGCCGTCCGCGTTACCGATGAAGGCGCTTGCGAATATGGATTCAGGAGCGGTTATTCCCGCAACGGAAAAAGCGATCCCTGCACCGAACAGGCCGAATAGGAACATCGCGAAGGGCACGCGGAATTTCCAGAAATACCCCAACATGGCGACAGCGCCGAAGATGGCGGTTGCGAGGAAGTGGTAAGCGTTCGGGGTCGCGGCATCTAGATCAAAAATCGAGAAGACGGATAGCCCACCGACAGACCCTGCAAAGACAATCGCCAGCGCAATGCTAGGCAGTATCATGCGGCGTTTGAGGGTGAAATAATACGCCAATGCAATGGTGAGCGCGGCTGACAGCACCATAACGATTATCGGGTTACCCACCAGCATCGCTACGGCCATGAAGCCACCATAAAGGATGCCAAGCCCGACGGTCACGAAGATTTCGGAGAAGCCTTTGAACAGTTCAAACGGCTCGTCTTCCGCGCCCATGTTTTGGCGATAACCAAGGCGTTGGTTGGCGATCGCGATCATGCTGGCAGCTTGGCCTTCGTTAATCACGCCAGCGGCAACGCCTGCGCGAATGTCGTCGATAGAAAAATCAGCCATTGATGGTTTCCACCGTCATTTTTCCGTTTGTATAAACACAAATCTCGGCCGCGATTTCTAGGGATCGACGGGCGATCACCTCGGCGTCGTCTTCAAAGTCGTACATTGCGCGTCCTGCGGCCAATGCGAAATTGCCGCCCGACCCAATCGCGGTAACGTCGTGTTCAGGTTCCAGCACATCACCCGCACCCGTGATAACGAACAGGTCTTTACCGTCTGTAACGATCAACATCGCTTCAAGGTTTTTCAAATATTTGTCGGTACGCCAATCTTTAGCCAGCTCCACCGAGGCACGGGCCAGTTGACCGGGCGAGGCTTCGAGCTTGGCTTCAAGACGTTCCAACAATGTAAACGCATCGGCCGTTGAACCCGCGAACCCACACACAACATCAAATCCACCCGGATTAATCCGGCGAACCTTTTTGGCGGTTCCTTTGATGATAGTCTGACCAAGGCTGACCTGCCCGTCACCAGCAATCACCACTTTGCCGCCTTTGCGAACACCCACAATCGTAGTGCCGTGCCAGCCCGGGAATTTCTGATCGTTTTGCATGTATGCCTCCATCCTATCCGTTCAAACCTATATGGCGGCTCTGGGGCGAGCGCACAAGTCTGCGTAATGGGGAATGGCGACTGAAAATCGCGTGAGCTGCTTTTCGCTACGGCGTAGGGCGCCGTGTGTTTGTGAAAGGTCGCGCTTCGATGCGACCTTTCACCTTTTTTGCTTACTCGCCGAAACCGTGAGTTTCTGTAACGAAATCAAGATCTTTGTCGCCACGGCCCGACAGGTTAATCAAGATTGATTTACCTTGAAGGTTCTTGGCTTCGCGCATCGCCCAAGCCACTGCATGCGCAGATTCAAGCGCAGGAATGATGCCCTCTTTGCGCGAAAGTGTGTAGAACGCGTCCAGCGTTTCTTTGTCATCTGCGGTTGAATAGTTCACACGACCGATTTTCTGTAGATGCGCGTGCTCGGGACCAACACCCGGATAATCCAGGCCGGAAGCAATAGTGTTCACCGGAGCTGGCTCACCGTCAGCGTCAAGCAACACCTTGGTCATGAAGCCATGAATGGCACCATCGACACCGTAAGTCATAGTCGCAGCGTGATCACCAAGGTTCGAGGAAGTACCCAGCGGCTCCACCCCGACAAGTTCAACGCTTTCATCATCAATAAAACCGGAGAAAAGGCCCATTGCGTTAGAACCACCGCCGACACAGGCAGCAACGACATCTGGCAGGCCGCCTGTCATTTCCGCGAACTGTTCGCGGGATTCGATGCCCACGATCGACTGGAAATCCCGAACCATCATCGGGAATGGATGCGGGCCAACGACCGAGCCAATACCGAACAGCGCGTGGTCAGCCTGCGCGATATAGCTGCCAAAGGCACTATCCACGGCCTCTTTCAGCGTTTTTGCGCCCTCGCCAACGGGAACCACAGTTGCGCCCAGCAGTTTCATCCGGGTCACGTTCGGGGCTTCTTTTGCGATGTCGACTTCGCCCATGTGGATTTCGCAGTCCATACCGAAATACGCCGCCGCGGTTGCCAAAGCTACGCCGTGTTGGCCTGCGCCGGTCTCGGCGATCAGCTTGGTTTTACCCATGTGCTTGGCCAGTAGCCCTTCGGCCATACAGTGATTTAGCTTGTGCGCACCCGTGTGATTAAGGTCCTCGCGTTTGGCGTAAATCTGCGCGCCTCCGCACATCGCCGAAAGGTTTTTCAAATGCGAAATCGGGGTTGGGCGACCTTGAAAATGCTTGCGAATGTATCTTAGCTCTTCAATGAATTCCGGTGATTTTGATAGTTCAGCATATGCAGCGCGGATTTCTACAAAATGCGGCTCAAGCGGAGGCGGAAGCATAGCGCCACCGTAGTCGCCGAAGAATCCGTCTGCGTTCGGGGTAGTTTCAAGATATTTTGTCATTTGTTCCCTGTCCTAAGTATGTGCGTTGACCATAATAAATTACGAAGCAATTTAGGGCCGGAACATTGATGCAACGCAAGCGAAAACACGAAAAAGGGCAGAGAATCAACTCTGCCCTTATATAATTCGATGTAATGACGCTTAAAGCGAGCGTTCGATCTCTTCGGTGGTGAAAATTTCGATGACGTCATCTTCGCGGATGTCTTCGTATTTTTCGAACGCCATACCGCATTCCTGACCGGACTGAACCTCTTTGACCTCGTCTTTGTGACGTTTCAAAGTTTTCAGCGTACCAGTGTGGATAACCACGTTATCACGCAACAAACGAACGCCTGCGGCACGACGTGCAACGCCTTCGGTAACCAGACAGCCAGCGATTTTGCCTGCACCGGTAATCTTGAACACCTCTTTGATCGTGGCGTAACCGATGAAGGTTTCCTTGATCTCGGGCGATAGCAGGCCAGAGGCCGCTTTCTTCACGTCATCAACCAGATCGTAGATGATCGAGTAGTAACGAATTTCAACACCCTTCTGGTTGGCAGCGTTACGCGCCGATGCGTTCGCACGGACGTTAAAGCCAATGATCGGTGCACCGGAGGCTTCGGCCAAGGTCACGTCGGATTCCGTGATCGCACCAACACCGGAGTGTAGAACCTGAACACGAACATCTTCGTTTCCGACTTTTTCCATCGCCTGCACGATAGCCTCGGCAGAACCTTGCACGTCGGCTTTCATAACGATCGGCAGAATAGCAACGGTTTCGTCCGCTTTGGCTTTCGCCAACAACTGATCGAGTGTTGTCGCAGCACCCGCCGCTGCACGTTGGTCTTTACTGACCTGTGCACGGTAATCGGCAATCTCGCGAGCTTTCGCCTCGTCTGGAACCACGTTCAGAACGTCGCCGGCTTCGGGCGTGCCGTTGAGGCCTAAAACCTCGACAGGGATCGACGGGCCAGCCTCGTTGACACGATCACCTTGGTCGTTGATCAACGCACGAACTTTACCCCACTGTTCACCCACCACGAAGATATCACCGCGTTTCAGCGTACCTTTCTGGATCAGAACAGTGGCTACAGGACCACGCCCTACGTCAAGCTTGGCCTCGATCACTGCACCTTCGGCAGCGCGATCAGGATTGGCTTTCAGTTCAAGCAATTCAGCTTGCAAAGCGATGTTTTCCAGCAACGTATCAAGGCCTTGGCCAGTGATTGCGGAAACTTCAACGTCCAGAACGTCGCCAGACATGGCCTCAACGATAACTTCATGTTGCAGCAGTTCAGTGCGAACTTTGTTGGCGTCAGCGCCTTCTTTATCGCATTTGTTGATCGCTACGATCATCGGAACGCCTGCTGCCTTGGAGTGGGCAATCGCTTCGATTGTTTGTGGCATAACGGAATCGTCTGCCGCGACCACAAGGATCACGATATCAGTTACCTGTGCGCCGCGTGAACGCATCGAAGTGAAAGCCGCGTGACCCGGTGTATCAAGGAAAGTCAGCTTGGTGCCGCCTTCCGTTGTTACCTGATACGCACCGATGTGCTGGGTAATACCGCCAGCTTCGCCGGATACAACATTCGCTTTGCGAATTGCGTCGAGCAGCGATGTTTTACCGTGATCGACGTGGCCCATGATCGTGATGATTGGTGCGCGAGGTTCAAGTTCCGCTGGATCTTCTTCTTCGGCAACGATCACATCTTCCACGTCTGCATCGGAAACACGGACAACTTTGTGACCGAATTCTTCGATAATCAGTTCCGCTGTATCCGCATCGATGGTTTCGTTCATCGAGGCCATGATGCCGTTTGTCATCAACGATTTCACAACCGCTGCAACTTTTTCGGACATACGGTTCGCGAGTTCCTGCACCGTGATGGTCTCAGGAAGCTTTACGTCGCGAACAACTTTTTCGTGCTCGATCGGACCGCTCAGTTTTGCTTTTTCACGTGCCGCACGACGTTTCATCGCAGCCATGGAACGGTGCTTGTTACCACCGCCACCTAGTGCTTGATTGATCGTCAGTTTGCCGGAGCGACGGCGGTCATCGCCACCACGCCCGCGGTTTTGTTTTTTGTCTTCCTGACGCGGAGCCGCCTTCTTAAGGTTAGGCCCAAGACGCCCAGCTTCTGCACGTGTTGCACCAGCTTGTGCGGCAGCTGTTTCCTGCCCCGCATCTTGTTTGGGCGCACGGGCAGCCGGCTTTTCAGTTTTCGCAGCAGCTTTGGCTTTCGCTTCTTCTTCAACTTTCGCCTTAGCTTCGTCAGCTTCACGCTGTTTGCGAATTTCTTTTTCCGCAGCCTCGCGTGCGACCGTTTCTTTTTCAGTCCGGCGGCGGTTACGTTCCGCTTCGCGCGCATCGCCTGTGGCTTTTTCTTTGGCCTGGCGTTCGGCTTCCATGGCCTGAGCGGCTTGCAATGCTTTACGACGACGATCCAACTCGCCATCAGACACCCCAACGGAAGACGTACGACGCCCACCTGGTTTTCCACCACCAGCACCGGGCTTTGGCACCATTACACGCTTGCGTTTAGTTTCGACAACGACCGCTTTCGTGCGACCGTGGCTAAAGCTTTGGCGCACAGTACCGGGGCCACCACTTAGACTAAGTGTTTTGCCCTTGCCGTCGTTATCTTTTGAATCGCTCATTCTTGTCTTAACCTTTCAGTGCGAGGACACTCCTCGCGAATTCGTCAGACCCCGTCGGGCCTTATTCGCTTCGCAATCCCGAAAGTCGGGCTGCATCATAAAGGACTCGGTTTGTGATGCCATCCTTCGTCATGGCGGCATGTATCACAGTATCTCGTCCAAAGGCCATGCCCAATTCACTGCTTGTTAGGCAATCAATCAAGGTTTCGGGCCCGTCGGGTGGCCTTAACGCGGTTTTGCCACGCTCGGACCCGTCAGAGGCTTGCAGTAGAACGACGGCTTTTTCGTCGATCAACCAAGTTTTTACCTTCTCAAGCCCTGCAACAGCACGGCCCGCCTTACGTCCCATCGAGAGCATATCAACAACGCGTCGCGCCAAAATACCCTCCACCTGATCAGCCAACGCCGGGTCAGCCTTCGCAGGGGCCTTGGCAGCGCGGGCGAACAGGCCCTTTTTAACTGCCTCGTCGATCGCCTTGCGGCTAGCCGAAACCCACATGCCCCGACCCGGAAGTTTTTCCAGAACATCGGGAACAACCTGGTCATCCGGCCCGACAACAAAACGAACCAAGCCCGCTTTGCCTTCGGTTTCGCGGGTGACGATGCAACGACGCTCGTCCTCCGCTCTGGCTTTTTTCCAATGTACTTCGTTCACTACGTTTCCCCGTGGCCCTATATCAGGCCTCGGCCTCCGTTGCGTCTTCTTCACTTTCAGCGACCGCAGCCTCTGCGTCTTCGGCCAACATCTCTTCAGTTACCCAACCCAACGCCAGACGCGCGTTCATGATCAACGTTTGTGCTTCTTCCAGACCAACATCGAATTTCTCCAACAAGCCTTCATCCTTAATGCGCTTGCCTTCGACAGTTGTGTAACCACCCGCCAACTCCCAATCCGCACAGGTGGCGAATTCTTCCAGCGTTTTGATGCCGTCTTCGGCCAGAACCGCGAACATCTGTGGTGTTAGACCTTCATAGTCAAACAAGCTTTGCTCAACGCCCAGTTCTTTGGCTTTTTCGATGGCTTTCGTGTTGATCTCGTCCAGACATTCACGGGCACGAGCCTGCAAATCTTCGGCGATAGCTTCCTCGAAGCCCTCGATCGTCAAAAGTTCGTCGATTTCAACGTATGCAACTTCTTCGAGTGTCGCAAATCCTTCGGAAACCAACAGCTGTGCAACCAGTTCATCCACGTTCATAGTTTCCATGAACAATGTGGTGCGCGCATTGAATTCTGCCTGACGGCGTTCGGATTCTTCCGCTTCGGTCATGATGTCAATGTCAAAGCCTGTGATCTGGGAAGCCAGACGTACGTTTTGACCACGACGGCCAATTGCCAAGGACAACTGATCTTCTGGAACAACAACTTCGATACGGTCGGCTTCTTCATCAAGAACAACCTTGGAAACTTCCGCAGGCTGAAGGGCGTTCACAAGGAACGTAGCCGCGTCATCGTTCCAAGGAATGATGTCGATTTTTTCGCCTTGAAGTTCATTCACAACGGCCTGAACGCGCGATCCGCGCATACCAACACACGCGCCTACCGGATCAATAGAATTGTCATACGAAATCACACCAATCTTGGCGCGCGAACCCGGATCACGGGCAACGGCTTTAATTTCGATGATGCCGTCATAGATTTCAGGCACTTCCATTTTGAACAGCTCTGCCAAGAATTCCGGCGCTGTGCGCGAAAGGAAAATCTGTGGGCCACGAACTTCGGCGCGAACTTCGCGGATGTATGCACGAACGCGGTCGCCAGTGCGGAAAGCTTCGCGGTTGATAAGCTGGTCGCGACGCAGAACTGCTTCGCCGCGGCCCACATCTACGATCACGTTGCCATATTCGACACGCTTAACTGCACCGTTAATGATTTCGCCAACGCGATCTTTGAACTCGTCGAACTGGCGCTCACGCTCGGCTTCGCGAACTTTCTGCATAATAACCTGTTTGGCAGATTGCGCAGCAATACGGCCGAAATCCATTGGCGGCAACGGATCAGATAGAACAGTGCCCATCTCGGCGTCGGCCTGAATTTCTTTGCCTTCAGCCAATGTCACTTCGGTCCATTGGTTTTCGACTTCTTCAACGATGGTACGACAACGCTCCATTGTCAGCTCACCAGTTTTACGGTCGATCGTTGCACGGATGTCGTACTCAGCGCCGTAACGCGAGCGCGCGGCTTTTCCGAGGCTCTCTTCCATCGCGCCGATAACCAGATCGGGGTCGATCATTTTCTCGCGGGCAACGGCGTCTGCAATCTGCAACAACTCCAACCGGTTTGCACTGGTAATAGCCATAATTTATTCCTCTTCCGTGTCGGAATTTTCTTCCGTTTGAATTTCATCAAATTTCGATTCGTCGAGATCAACCGCTTTACGGGCTTTTAATGTCTCGGCGATAAGTTCGTCCGTTAGCAGCAGCTTGGCTTCCGTAATCCAGTCGAATTCCAAACCGATTGTGCCTTCAGGTATTTCAATTAGAATTTCGTTGCCTTCAACACCACGCAAAGAGCCGTTGAAACGCTTGCGACCATCAATCAGCTCGCTTGTCAGCAGCTTGACCTCGTAACCCTCAAACGTTTCGAAATCCTTCAGGCGTGTCAGTGGGCGGTCGATGCCGGGGCTGGAAACTTCCAACGCATACTCGCCTTCAATCGGGTCTTCGACGTCCAGAACAGCGGACAGCGCGTGCGAAATATCGGCGCAATCGTCGACATCAATGCCGCCATCTGGCTTATCAGCCATAATCTGCAAGATCATGGTCTTGCCGGATATCAGGCGCAGACGCACCAGTTCATACCCCAGATCTTCGATCGCGGGGGTAACAATTTCGGCCAGACGAACGTCAATGGCAGCTTTGGCAATAAGGTCGGACATATCTCTCCAAACACAAAAAAACGGGCGCGCGGCCCGTTACAATTTCCGGTGGAAGCTTGGGGGTGGAAGCCAATCTTGCCGCTGTTGATTGGCATATACGCCCCGACTCGCAGGATTGCAAGGGGGATTGCGTTATCGCGGGTCGAGCCCTTTGAATAGCAAGTCTTCCAGAAACTTGCTGCCGGTCGTGATTGGATCAGGATCCTGATCTCCCAGCACCGACCGCATCTGCACAGCGAAGTCGGCGTAATGCTGGGTTGTGGCCCAAATTGAAAAAATCAGGTGGTAGGGGTCAACTTGCGCCAACCGCCCCTCATTCATCCATGTTCGGAATATTCTTACAGAACGGTCCACGAGGTTTTTTAGTCGACCATCCAGTTCGTTTGACAACCTTGGAGCGCCATTAAGAATTTCAATCGCGAACAAACGGCTTTCTCTCGGGAATTTGCGCGAGAAGTCCAGCTTCGCGCAGATGTAGCCCATGATTTCTTTGTGTGGGTCGCCGGAAGGGTCAATACCTTCAAGTGGCTGCAACCAGGTTTCCAATAGTCGGTTCAGCAACGTTGTATAGATCGCCTCCTTGCTCGCAAAATAATACAACATGTTCGGCTTCGACAAACCTGCGACGGCTGCGATCTGATCCAACGTTGCGCCGCGAAATCCGTTTTCCGAGAAAACCTGCAGTGCAGCGTCCAGAATAACTTCGCGTTTCTCGCGCTGTATCCGCGTGTCTTTGTTAGCCACCTGAATTCCCCTTTGGTATCAACGCAGACAGTTTACGGCATATTCCACCTCAAGTTCAATCCGCTACCCGACAGGACCTTGTGAATTGTTGTCCTGACTTACCGCCTCGATATTGCGTTTGCGATCCACCTGGTAGTTTTCGGCGTCCCCATATTCCGAGAACTCTCCGTACCACTTATGGTATGCACCCATCTTGCTGGCGTGTTTGATCGGGCACCAATACGCCTCGGTTCTGGATCCAACCTCCAGACAATACGCGAGCACCCCGTTGCCGTAGGAGCAGTAGGCACAATTCAGTTTTTCAATGACATTCAGATATGCCAGATGATGCCGGTCAAAGATAATGTAATCACGGCGCCGCACCTTTTTCACGCCATAAATAGGGAAGCATATCGCCTGATAAAGACTGACCCAAATATCAATCAGTAAAAACGGTATTAGCATCGAGTATATCACGGGCGCTGAAAAGACATGCAGGATCGGCGCACCAAAAATATACTTGGGCAGTCCTAGCTTGAATTGTTTCTGCCACTTGACCGTATCTGCTTTGAACCTGATCCGCCGGTTTTCAATCGAGTAGCTGAATTGCTCCGCCTTCTCACCAAGCGCGGACTCGAGTTCGTCCTGCAATTGGTTGATACGTTCGACAATATTGCGAATATGATTTGGCATCGGCCGCCCTCCATCAAAGTGTCGGGCGATTAAACTATAGTATGCAGCGGAAGGCTACAGCTTCATCAACCCCAGATTTTCGCGTCTGAAGTATCGCCAATTCATCAGAACAGCAGCGACTGCTAGACCTAACGCCAAACCGCTCCAAATTCCTTGGCCGCCAAATTCCATGATGAACCCGAAATAATAGGCGGCAGGAACTCCGATAGCCCAGTAACTGAAGATCGCGATATACATTGGAACTTGTGTATCTTTCATACCACGCAACAAGCCGGCCCCGATCGCCTGCAAGGTATCTACCAACTGGAAAGCCGCGGCGACCGCAAGCAATGGTGTTCCATAATTGATGATAAGTTGGGCGTCAGGGTTAGACTTATCAAGATACATGCTGATCAAAGGCTCGGGAAACAATACGAAAATGATAGCGGCCAAAACCGCGAAGCCGACACCTAGCACCAGTACCGTTTTGCCGGCCCGATCCATGCCCTCGGTATCTTTGCGCCCAACCGCACGCGCAAAACGCACAGTTCCGACCTGCGAAAAGCTTAACGGGATCATGAACGAGATCGAAGCGATTTGTAGCGCAATTCCGTGTGACGCCAGCTCGATCACGCCGAGCCAACCCATCATAAGCGATGCCGCAGCAAACAACCCAACCTCGGCCAGAATGGTAAGACTGATCGGCAATCCCAGACGGAAAACTTCGCGAAAGGCCACCCAGTCCGGGCGCCACAGACGGCCGAAAATGTCGTGTTCGCGTAATTCCGGAACGCGAATGCAGTAGACCACAAGTGCAATTGCCGACAGGATATTGGTGCAAACGGTAGCAACGGCAGCACCTGCCAGTTCCATCCGCGGGGCCCCAAAGTTCCCGAAGATGAACATATAGTTAAGGAAGGCGTTAACCCCGACGGCCACCAAGGTGATCCACAACACAATTTGCATACGCTCCAACGCTGATAGATATGAGCGTAGAACGGATACAGTCAGCACCGGAAAGATCGCCCATTGCGCGACGCGGACATATTCTTGTGCCATGCTCGCCAATTCAGGTTTTTGCCCAATCGCAAGCAAGATCGTTTCTGTATTCCACAGTAACGGCATCATCAGTGCGCCGTATATCATTACCACCCAGAACCCCATCCGAACGGAGCGGCGCAGGGATCGTATATCCCCCTCGCCCGAAGCTTGTGCAGCCAAAGGCATGACAGCATTGGCCAAGCCAAAACCTACGACCAGTACAATAAAGAACAATGTCGTTGCTAGAACCGAGGCCGCCAGCGTCTCCGCCCCCAACCAGCCCAGCATGACCGTATCAATAAAATTGATCCCCATCTGCGCCATCTGCGTCCCGATCAAGGGCAAGCCAAGCGCCAGCGTCGCACTGAAATGCGCAGCCCAGCTATTGCTCTGCGCGGACGCAGGGGGTTTGTTATCTATCGATGTCATGTGTCACCTATTGGCACCCGAACGATTGAATTCCGAACGGTCCGGATACGCTATCAGACTTCGCGTGCAATTTGCCACAAGAATTTTTCCTGTCGCCAAATCTTGAACCGCTTGCTGCCCGCCGGTGCGGTTGCTAGTATCGCTGAGTAATTTAAACGAGGTATTAATGCCCCTTTTCCGCACTCTTGTAATGGCAACATTCGTCTTCTTCATTGATCGCGTGTCAAAATGGATCGTGATTGAATTCCTGGACCTGCCACGGCGTATCTATATCGAGGTCTACCCCCCCTACATAAACTTCATGATGGCGTGGAATGAGGGGATCAACTTCGGCCTATTCGGCTCGAGCAATGACTTCACGCGGTACTTCCTGATCGCCTTGGCGCTTGCGATTGTCGTCGGGTTGGTGTTTTGGGTTCGCAACAAAGAAGGCTGGTTGGTGCCGTTGTGCGTTGGCGCGATTATCGGTGGGGCGATGGGCAACGTGTTGGACCGAGTAGTTTACGGTGCCGTAGCCGATTTCCTGAACATGTCGTGTTGCGGATATATCAATCCTTACGCCTTCAACATCGCCGATATCGCCATTTTTGCTGGTGCGTTTTGTTTGATAATTTTCGCCGACCCGAAACATAAACACTAGAATCCAGCGTGGCAGAATCGGCACTGTGATGCTATACTTAGTGGTATGAACGCCCAGAACCCCAATATACCCCAAGATCGGCGGCCAATCCGCCAACTTGACGATGCTGCCGCCAATCGCATTGCGGCTGGGGAAGTGGTGGAACGTCCTGCCTCGGCTGTTAAAGAGCTGGTAGAAAACGCTCTCGATGCGGGAGCGATGCGGATCGAGATTTCGCACGCTGATGGCGGCAAAACCCTGATACGGGTTACGGACGACGGGCACGGCATTCCGGCTCACGAATTGGTGCTCGCACTATCCCGCCACGCGACGTCAAAAATTGATGGGTCGGACCTACTAAACATCCATTCCTTCGGATTCCGTGGCGAGGCGCTGCCCTCGCTTGGGGCCGTTGGCCGGCTGACCATAACGTCACGATTCACGGGTTCGTCCGAAGCCGCGAGAATTTCGGTAAACGGTGGCGCAATCGGGTCAGTTGAACCAGCTGCTCTGACTGCTGGCACAGTGGTCGAACTTCGTGATTTGTTCCACGCCACACCCGCCCGTTTGAAATTCATGCGCACTGACCGCGCCGAAGCTCAGGCCATCGGTGACGTCGTCAAACGCCTTGCCATGGCTGAACCCCATGTCGGCTTCACTTTGCGCGATGTAACGGGCGGAGGCGAAGGCCGCGTGACTTTCCGCGCTGATCCCCAAACCGGCGATATGTTCGACGCGCTTAACGGACGCCTTCGCGGAATTCTTGGCGCAGACTTCACCGCCAACGCAATGAAGATAAACGCCGAACGCGAGGGATTACTGCTAACCGGATACGCAGCCTTGCCAACTTATTCCCGTGGTGCAGCAGTCGCACAGTTCTTCTTCGTTGATGGCCGACCAGTCAAAGACAAACTGCTAACGGGCGCTCTGCGCGGTGCATATTCCGATTTCCTAAGCCGCGATCGCCACCCCGCCGTGGCCCTATTCCTGTCCTGCGATCCCGAACGCGTAGACGTCAATGTTCATCCGGCGAAATCCGAGGTTCGTTTCCGCGAACCCGGTCTTGCGCGCGGGCTGA
>CALCGO010000331.1 GCA_937901055.1 uncultured Rhodobacterales bacterium | reverse complement strand
CTGATGGCGACCTCTTTGAGTTTTTCACGCCCGACATCTGCTTCGGTCTGATTAACTATTGGAATTACGGGTGAGATTTCCATCAATATTCCTCCAAATAATTGCGTTGGAATCAGTATTCTTCGGAGGCGGTAAAGAAATAGTAACTAATCTGGCAGAAAGATCGGGCAACGGATCGAAAGGAACGGATTCATGCCCGTCAGAATGACAGACCTCCTCCCTCAAACATCAAGCGGGGCTAAAACAATTGGCGCCGAGGTCGGAGATATCATTGCCGAAGCCAGTTTCGACGCTGAGCTGGATCTAACCACGGCCCTTCCCATCGAGCGGCCGATCGAATCACGTGATTTCACGCAGGTTGGGCAGATTTTGCAAAAAATGTTGCCGCTGGAGGTTCAGATGGAAGGGGAGGCCGCGGAGGTCCCTATTATAGATGTCGAATTGCCTGCCGAAAAACCCATGGTTAGCGGGGCTACAATTGCTGAGCCGCCACAAATGACCACCCCTGAAACGCCGGAGTTCACAAAACCCGTATCGGTTAAGGACGTTGACGTTGAGCTCAGAAAAGTTGAGGGCATTCCTCTGGAACCGACCGTTAAGAACCAAACGCCAAGCCCAATTTCTACGGTGAATGTTGCTGAAAAACCTCCGGCTCCGGAAGGGCCGTTTGCTATAAACCCTCGGAGCAACTCTCATGTGCCGGAACAACCCGTTGGTCAAACACCTGAGATGAAGCTCACGACCAAGCACGCCGTTGCACAACCAGAAATCAATCCGCCGCGCAACGATACGCCGGTTTCCCTCGGTATTGCCGGTGAGAAATTACCTGAACCAAAAACCCAAACCGCCAGTGAAGTACTGCGCGACCTTAGCGATTTCGGAACAAGTATTGCCGATAAACCACAGGTACAGCGGCCCTTACCGCCCGCCACGTCCTTGGTTCACCCCACTGCGTATAGACCGCAAGTCACCGAAACCAAAATCGTAACGCAAATTTCAACCGCCATTTCAAACACATCCAAAGATACCGTTGAAATACGATTGGACCCGCCCGAACTCGGACGGGTAACAATTTCGATCACGCAAACTGACTCAGGGGTGTCGGCAACCGTTACCAGCGAGAAAGCCGAAATCTCTGATCTATTGCGCCGACATGCCGAACTGTTGTCTCGGGAGCTTTCCAAATCCGGCTTTAGCGAAGCTTCGCTGGAGTTTTCGCACCGCGAGAAACAACAAGGCCGCCCGACATTTGAAGGGGGTAAGGCTGGGCTTTCGTCCGATTCGCCTGAACAAGCAGGGGCAGCCGCAACCATAGAAATGATTATACGTTCTCAATCTGGCAGCCTCGATATTCGCCTGTAACAAAGGGAGACTCCTATGCAAACATCCGACATTTCAGCCGCTTCACGAACCGACATTGCTGCAGCAAGCTCGCAAGATGCGAGTACCTCCGGCAGCGGTGATTTTAAGACGTTTTTGACGTTGCTAACGGCTCAAATGCGAAATCAGGACCCGCTGAAACCTATGGATTCAACAGAATTCGTCGCCCAACTGGCCAGCTTTTCTTCGGTGGAGCAGCAGATTGAAACGAACGGCAAGCTAGATGATCTGCTCGACTTGTTCACAAACAGCCCTACGGCCAATCTAACCGAATGGCTTGGCAAAGAAGTGCGGCATGCGGGGGCTGCAAGTTTTGACGGCTCACCGGTTGAAATCGACACAACCATACACCCCTCAGCTGATGGCGCCCGCCTTGTCGTTCGCGATGATAACGCCGAGATTGTCCACACCCAGAATTTCGATCCAAGTTCCGACATGGTTACTTGGGATGGCACCACGCAGGGAACGGCGACGGCGCCGACCGGGCGATACACCTTTGAAATCGAAAGTTATGCGGATGGCAACTTGCTGGAGGTCAAACCCGGTTCGGTATTCGATTTGGTAACCGAAGTGCGTCTGGAGCAGGGCGAAACCATCCTATTATTCGAAGGTGGCACCACCCTTCTGGCCGAAGATGCGAACGCGGTCCGAATGCATCAATCCTAGAGGCAAGATTTTTCTACCCTCCCGCAATTCATCTGATACCCTAACGCCGAACCTATCTTCCAAGGGATTACGATGAAATACATTCTCGCCATTGATCAGGGAACGACGTCCAGCCGCGCGATTCTCTTTGACGAAGGCATGCAAGTTACGGCGACCGCGCAAGAAGAGTTCTCGCAACATTTCCCTGCGTCTGGCTGGGTGGAGCATGAACCGGATCAGATATGGTCAACCGCCATCAATATGTGCCGCGAGGTGATGGAGAAAGCCGACGTTCAAACGCAAAATATTGCATCCATCGGGATAACCAATCAACGCGAGACAACCATCGTTTGGGACAAGGTAACTGGCCGCCCCATATATAACGCGATTGTCTGGCAAGACCGGCGCACGTCGGATCTTTGCAAATCCTTGAAGGCGGACGGATCGGAGCCGATGATCACCCGGAAAACCGGACTGCTTCTGGATCCGTACTTCTCCGCCACGAAAATCAAGTGGATATTGGATAATGTCAACGGTGCGCGCGCCAAGGCTGCGAACGGAGATCTGCTATTCGGTACCGTGGATTGTTTCTTGCTGTGGAAATTAACAGACGGCAAGACCCACGCAACCGATGCCACCAATGCGGCGCGCACGATGTTGTACGACATCCAACTTGGAAGTTGGGACGAGGAGATTTGCAATCTCCTGAATATCCCCATGAACCTGCTGCCCGAAGTCCGCGATTGTGCTTCGGATTTCGGCACAACTTCGCCGAGCTTACTTGGTGGCGTCATCCCAATTCACGGTATCGCTGGAGACCAACAAGCGGCCACCATCGGGCAAGCTTGTTTTACTCCGGGAATGCTGAAATCAACCTACGGCACCGGATGTTTTGCCCTGCTGAATACTGGCGACCAGCTTGTCACGTCGCGAAATCGCCTACTGGGAACGATCGCATATCAGCTCAACGGTAAAACCACCTATGCTTTGGAAGGCTCGATTTTTGTTGCGGGCGCCGTAGTGCAATGGTTGCGCGATGGCCTCGGGATCGTTGGGCATGCAAGCGAAACCCAGAAAATGGCCGAAGCGGCCGGAGATGACCAGAACGTCTACATGGTTCCGGCGTTTACAGGTCTTGGGGCACCTTATTGGGATGCGGAATGCCGCGGGGCGATTTTTGGCCTTACGCGAAGCTCGAACCAAAACGATTTGGCCCGTGCAGCACTGGAAAGCGTAGGCTATCAGACCCGCGACCTGCTAGAGGCCATGCAAAACGACTGGGCGGGTAGCACGAAAGGCATTCTTCGGGTCGATGGCGGCATGAGTGCGAATGGTTGGGCCATGCAATTTTTGGCCGATGTTTTGGGCACACCTGTGGATCGACCAAACATACTTGAGACAACGGCTTTGGGTGCTGCTTGGTTGGCCGGGATGCATTCCGGAATTTATGCCGACCAATCCGAGTTCGCCAATAACTGGAGGCTGGAACGCCGTTTCACGCCGTCAATGGACGCAGGCACACGCGATTCAAGATATGCGGGTTGGAAAGATGCCGTCAGCCGCTGTTTGACAGATCGATAGCGACTTCGCTCAGAGCGCCGACAATTTCAACCGCTTCTGTGCCTTGAAAGAAACTGTGTGTGGGTCGTTTTCAACATCGTAGATCCAGATATTTCTGCCGTCAGCTTGGGCCGTTAACGATTTAAGCAGGTTTCCTGCAACATTTTCCTGCGTCACGCCTATCTGATCCGCCTCGGATACGTGGCACGACAGGGCGGTGTATTGCCCTGCGACGGAAGACGAAAGCGAGATTTCCCCGCCGTTTCGACAGTTATTGGCGGCAGAAATCGCCAAATACCACAGGACACGCCGGATTCGATCTGCATCTTCCGGATCAACACAGTCACCGTCGAAACCGGAATGTTCGAGCGTTATTTCGCGTTGACGAAGCATGTCCTCAAGATTTGCGAAGTGTAGTGGATCCGGTGCAACCGGCGTGTGCGCACCCACGCCGGCACTGTTGACGTCGGCCTTGAACACCACCAAAGTCGTGCTGTCCGGCAGGGTTGAAACATCGGCCCGGACTTTGGTGCTATCTTCCGCGGTCAACTGCTGTTGCCACGGCGCCAGATGCTTTGTAGCGGCAACATAGCTTTTCAGTTTTGGCCAAAAATCGGACGCGTCAGAGATCATCAGATTACTTTTTGACAACGCCGAAACTCCACAACTAGCCAGCGTTTCGCAAAACTCCGCCCCGAACGCATCCCTCAAAGCAGTGTTGGTGAATTTCACTGCCCCTGAAGTATCTACCACCAGCACCGGATCCTGTAGCCCATTCAAAATATTCTGGCTCAACGACACCTCAAGGCGGTGCTGCCGTTCGATTGCAACTTGTGCCGAGATATCCTCGAACAGGAACGCAACTGCGCCCTTAGGGTGAGGTTGCCCGGTGACGCGAAACACCCGCCCGTCCGGCAGAACCCATTCGTCGTCATAGTTTTTCTGTTGCCCGGTATCCTTCAAATCCGTCAGTAAGCGTCGCCACTCCAAAAAATTCTTCTTCTCCGGCAAGTGCCGCTTTTCCCTCAGCATACTGATAAAATCCGCGATGCTCGGGCGTTTGGCAAGCCACACAGGATCCAGAAGGTCAGAAAGGGCTGGGTTGAACATGTATAGAGACTTGTCCGCATCAAAAATCGCCAACCCGCCAGACAGGTGCGCAAAGGTCGTCGACAACGTTTCGGTAAACCGTTTCAATGTGTCATTCGAGGCGGCAATCTCGGTTTCAAGTTCAAATAGCCGGGCGGTGTTTGCATCGTCGATAATTTCGCGTCCCTCTGCGGAAAGGGTGTCGGGCAGCTCCGCCACGGCGGTGCGCGAAACCCCGAAGGTTTTTAGCACCGCGGTAGCGAGAAACCCAAAAAGGAATAA
>CALCGO010000330.1 GCA_937901055.1 uncultured Rhodobacterales bacterium | reverse complement strand
TGATTAAAGCAAGTCTGGTAGGACTCGCATTAACATTACCGACGGTAACATCAGTGTCAGCTCAGTCTGGCCTTTCTGTGTTACGCGGCACCGTTTCAAGCAATATAACCGTGGCGACAAACCGCGCGATTGTTGTTCAGAGCGATCAGCCGTTCGCAGAAATCTCCGTCGCCAATCCAGGCATCGCCGATATCGCTACATTGTCCGAAAGTACAATTTACGTTCTTGGTAAGGCGCCTGGGCGTACAACACTCACACTATTTGGTGTTGATGGCGGGTTGATTGCCAACGTAGATGTACGGGTTGTCCCCGACATAGCAGAATTTAAGGAGCGCCTTGCAGAAATCCTGCCAGGCGAACCCATCGAAGTCCGCACAGCCGGCGGCGGTATCGTACTAAGTGGTACGGTTTCGGGCGCACGTAAAGTTGCACGTGCCATGGAACTGGCCAGTAGATACGCAGGCGATGCTGTTACAAACCTGATGATGGTTGGCGGAAGCCAACAAGTAATGCTGAAAGTTCGCTTCGCTGAGATGCAGCGTACAACAAGTAAAGCGTTAAGTAGTTCAATAGGTATTACCGGCCTTCTAGGTGGAAGTACTGTTGATAGCGGTCTAGCCGACGGCGCGCTCGGACTCAGTCAAGGCAGTGCCTTGTTTAGTTTCGGCGGCGGCGGTCTTGCTGTTGATGTGCTTATTCAAGCACTTGAATCCAAAGGCATGGTAAGAACGCTAGCTGAGCCAAACGTTGTTGCGATTTCAGGCCAGCAAGCCAGCTTCTTGGCTGGTGGCGAGATTCCGATCCCAGGGCCGGATGCGTCTACTATATTCAAACCTTATGGTGTTAACTTAACATTCACGCCAACGGTTATTGATGACAACCACATCAGCCTTCGCTTGACGACAGAGGTTAGCGCAATAGATACCTCCGTTACGGTCAATGGAATACCGGGCTTCAAAACACGCAATACAACAACCACTGTTGAAATGCGGGACGGTCAAAGCTTTGCAATTGCTGGTTTGTTACAGGATGACTTCGGTGACACTGTCGAGCAAGTTCCTTGGCTGGGTGATGTTCCTATCTTGGGTGCATTGTTCCGCAGCTCGGATTTCATTCGCCGTCAAAGCGAACTGGTCATCATCATCACACCGCATCTGGTTAAACCGGTTTCCGGCGAGGCGCTAAGTATGCCTACCGACCGTATGCGCGTCCCTACTGAAGAAGAGCTGTTCCTGTTGGGAACGATTGAAGGCACTTCTTCCCTTGGTGGCTCTGGTTCGCAGGGTGTCCAAGGTTCCTATGGCTATGTGTTGGAGTAAGGCAAATGAAAACCACACTTAAAATAACCGCCGCTGCTTCTGTTCTTCTAACTGCCGGGTGTTTTGACCCAGCAGGGTCCATGTTGAACGAAGGCACATTTGCAGATGCTGCAACTAGCAACCAGTTTGCCCAAACGGCTTATCTGGAACCGGGTGCAGCGTTGCAAAATCTGGACGAGCAATTCCGCCGTGCGACCCCTACTATGATCAATTTCGAGTTCAACCGTTCTGTTCTGGACGCTGAAGCGAAAACGATCCTACGTGGCCAGGCTGCATGGATGAAAGGGTTCCCGCACGTACGCTTCACGGTCTACGGGCACACGGATCTGGTTGGTTCTTCCGGCTATAACAACAGCTTGGGCCAACGTCGTGCACAAGCAGCCGTTAACTATCTTGTTTCGCAGGGGGTTCCACGTAAGAACCTGATTGCAGTTGTATCAAAAGGCGAATCCGAGCCGCTGATCAATACGCAAGATCGCGAGCGTCTGAACCGTCGTACAGTTACGGCAGTTTCCGGCTTCGTTAAAGGTTACATCGGCGATGATTTTGACGGCAAGGTCGCGGTCAGAGTTTATAACAGCTACGTAGGCGGCTAAAGCTAGCACCTGCGGAATGCCTCTTACTACAAAAGGCTCCGTTCTTTCGGGGCCTTTTTTGGGACTAGGCGGAAATCCTCGCAATTACCAAAAATGTAATTATTTCTGTGCTGTACGGGATGTTATTATTGGTATATTCGCGCTATGATTTTGACACATTTGTATAGTAGGGATTAACGATTGATTGAATTTTTTTAACCAGTATCACTTCTGAAAGTAGTCTGGGGGCACTTTATGGCACTACTAAAGCTAAAAGAACGTGTAATCGAAGCATTTGCTGCGACACGCGATATTAAAAAGTTCCCTGAACTTGCAGGTGAGCTATCCGAGCATTTTTCAAAAAACTGGGCTGTTGGCTCTTATAAAGAGGCTATGGAGTCTCTTGAGCGTGGCTCGCTTGACGAGCTAAAAGTGGTCTTCGTTTGTGTGGACAAAAATGACGAGGACAACCTCAACGTAGTAACCAGCTTCATCAAAGCTGTGAAAGCGCGTCGGCTGAAGGTTATTCTGGTTGCCAGTGATATTTCCCCGACAAGTTTGCATCAGGTTATGCGGCATGGTGCTGACGATTTCGTCCCCTGCCCTGCTCCAAAAGACGCTTTCGGCGATGCGCTCGCCCGCTTACGGGCTGATGCCGTCGAAGTTGAAACCGAACAAAAGAAAACCAAGAAACGCCGCCGTGGTATAGTTCTTCCAGTTTATGGTGTTGCGGGTGGCGTTGGGACGTCAACCTTCGCTGTTAACCTTGCTTGGGAAATGGCCACGTACGACAAAAAATCTTCCTTAAAAGTCTGCATTCTGGATCTAAACTTCCAGGCTGGTTCTGTTTCCACGTATCTGGATCTAGGATTTCGTGATGCGGTCTCGGAAATGCTTACACACATCGACAATCTCGATGCTGACATGTTCGCAGAAAGCCTTACGTCCTTCAAATCGCGCATGGCCGTCCTGACAGCCCCCCCTGAAATTTTCCCACTGGATATCATTGGTGGAAATGACATTGAAAACCTCATATCCTACGCACGCGAGTCTTATGACTTCGTAATCGTCGATATGCCGACGACATTGGTGGATTGGTCCGCGAACGTGCTGCAATTGGCGGAGACATACTTCGCGGTTATGGAGCTGGATATGCGTTCTGCTCAAAATATCATGCGTTTTCTGCGAGTTCTTAAATCTGAAGAGCTTCCCGAAGATAAATTACAATTTGTTTTGAATTTTGCGCCGGCTTTCACTGATCTTAACGGCAAAGCACGTGCTAAACGGTTCTCGGAAAGCTTGGGGATCGACATTAATATCCTGCTACCGGACGGTGGAAAGCAGGTATTGGCTGCAAACGATCAGGGGCGTCCGCTCGCTGATGCTGCACCAAAGAACCCGTTGCGTAAAGAAATTCGCAAAATTGCTGCCTCTTTGATCACAATGGCAGAAGAACAAAAGGCTGCGATAGCCTAAGGAGCTTTAGATGTTCAAACGGTTTAACAAACAAGACTCATCCAACGGCGCACCTGCTGCCGCGCCATCACTAGTATCACCTTCTAAACCCGCACCTTCAGCGGGAGCCGCGCCGGCGTCTGCGCCTGCAGCTCCGCCGCCGGAAAAGAAGGCCACAAGCAAGAAAACCAAGCCTGCCCCGCCTAAATCGGTCGCGGTTGACCCAAAAGAAATCAAGCGCATGGATCGCTTGCTTGAGATTCGCATGGATCTACACAAACGTCTGCTTGAAAGCCTGAACCTAGCAGCGCTCGATAAAGCGTCGGAAGAAGATCTGAAGCACGAGATAGCCCTGATTTCACGCGAAGGCCTGCGTGATATGGATATCGTGCTTAACACAGCCGATCAGAAGCAACTTAACATTGACCTACTGGACGAGGTCACCGGACTTGGCCCGATCGAGGTTTTGTTGCGCGACGACACCGTCAACGATATCCTTATCAACGGTAGCCAACAAATTTTTGTTGAGCGTGCCGGTATTCTGGAACTGACAACAGTTAAATTCAAAGATGAAAAGCATTTGATGCGGAT
>CALCGO010000329.1 GCA_937901055.1 uncultured Rhodobacterales bacterium | reverse complement strand
AACGTATGTAATACATCACTGCCAATCGGATGATTTCAGGTGAAGTCTTGAAGTACTTAAATGGGTTTTTTAATGTCATTCATAAAAGTTAGGTACCAACCAATGGGACGTCAAGTTTGTCTGACAACACCTTCAAATCGCCCTTTCGCCGCGGCCAGTCTAAGTAATCGCGGGCGGGACGGAGCCACCATGGGCTGCACTCGTTCGAACGGCTGCAACCGGACCCCCACCACGAAATTGACTTCGACGGGATAACTCGCAAGTTTGTTTTTGCACTCGCCCCCAACTTTTCGAAGCATTCCTTTTCTGCAGTAGAGGACCAGACGCGCATCGCCAACCAACCGACCGGACACCCACATTTCACTTGGGGGTCACGTTCTTTGTACTTCCAGTCGATACAAGGGCAGGATTAGTATCGCTTTCGGAAAAGACCTCGCTTTTCGTAGAAACGCGCGGCTTCTTCAACAAAATCCGCCAGCAGGGGCGCATCCAGTTCGTCTCTCAACCTTTGCGCCACGTCCAGAAGGCTATCTTTTGAGGCCGCCCGTCCGGGGCGGAGCAGCTCGTAGACAGCCATGACCTCGTCCTGTGGAAGCTGCGCCATCTCTGCTGCGCGCTCAAAGTTTCCGGCAAGCGTGGAGCGGCCCACTGATTTGGAAATCTGGGCCTGCTGTTCCAAGGCCCGAGGTGTGATTCGCAGGTCTTCCATGGTGACATCGCCATTCAGCACCGCCTCCATCGTCAACGACGACAAGGGCTTGCCGCGATTTCCGATCACCTCATCGGGTTGAGTTTCGGCAATCGGATAGTCGCTGGCAGTGAGAGATTTGTCAGCCATCAGCCGTCCTCCAGAAACGTGATTGCCAGATCCTCGGGCGTGGCACCGTCTTCGGTCATGGCGGTTTCGATCGCATAGGTCAGCGCCACGCGAGCATGGAACCGCGCGCCCAGAGCCTCGCCCCGGGTGGGGACGACGACGGGATCGGGCAGCTTGCCCCTGGCATAGACCGTCGCGTTGAGTCCCATGTTTTCATAGTGCTCAAGCGTGGTGATGGGCGCGTTGGAGAACAGCTCGAGATTGTTATGCGGCAGGCGGTCTTTGTGGTGAATGACTGCTGTGCCTTTGGACTGGATGCCGATGCCAACGCCTGAGCCCGACAGCCGGGCAGCACTCAGGCCAAGGAAGGAGGTATCGGCGGTATGCCAAAGCCGAACCAGCCGCATAGTGCCGCCGCCACGTTCAATGCCCAACTGCAAGGCACGTAATACCGCGCTCAGCCGATGGCCCGCCAGAGTGCGGAAAATCTTGGTGCCAAAGCCGGGGCTGACGCCAACAACGATCTCGGACGGATCAGTTCCGGGGTCGGCGGCACCCATGGTCTGATAGCGGATCGCCTTGGCCTCGCCCATCTCGTGAACGGCTTCGGCACGCAGAACCTCGTCGCGGTCCAGCACATCGCGGATCGCGGCCAGTTCCTTGCGGCGCGCCTCAGACAGACGATGGCCCGTGCCGGGGCCGGTATAGTCGTTCGGGTCATTGATCGCGCTGATCACCTTGTTGTCGCGCACCACGGCGGAGGTTTGCAGGTAGTCGCCCGAGACCCGCAGCTTGACCAGAAAGAGCAGGTTTTCCGCCTCATCGAAAAACCCACCGCGATGCAGCGAGCGGATAACATCCAGCACGCTCACACCGTCACCGGCGATCTTATCGCTGATCAGCCCCACATCGCGGGTCGCAAATGTGTCGGTGTCATTGGACCCCGAGGCCACGGCGACCGAGCGTTTCATCACTTCCGTCGCCTCGGCCAGCCCCAGATCCTTGAGCACATGCGAAAGCGCATCGATGGCGCGGCGGCGCAGATCAAGCGCGCGGGCATCCTCAACTGCGGTCAGCCCGCCATCGGCCTCAAAGTCGCGTTGCAGGACAAAAAATTCCTCAAGCTCTTCGCCATTGAACGACGAGGGATTGAACGAGTTGTCATATTTCAGGATCGAGCCGAAGCCCGAACAGATCAGATCAGAGCCGCCAATCAGGTAGGGCAGCACCTTGGCGGCCACGCGCATATCCGATTCCGAATGGCGTGCATCATTGCCCGACGCACATTCCAGATCGAGCCAGACCGCGATCAGGGTCTCGGCCATTATTTCGCGCACGCCGCCGGGCATCGACGCGGCCAGCGGCGCGCCGTCGATCCCTCCGTTTTGCGTGCCCTGCGATCCCATGCCGCGTTGCAGGCAGAGGCAGCGGGCTTCGAGATAAAGCAGCGATTTCGCCTCATGGAACCCCATCAGCAATTCTGCCGCGGCCCCGGAGGTGCATCGCATCTTGATCCCGCGCGAGGCATAGGCTGCCGCCAGCCACGCCTTGGACCAGGGCGTGTCATCCCCATCGATGAACGCACTTTCGGTGCCGTAGACCGAAACCGTCTCGGCATAGGAGGTGAACCCGGCCATGCCGATCTCGAGCTCCTCGGCTTCCTCGCTGGAGCATTGAAACAGCGTCCCTGCACGCCCCACAACTGAGCCGACACAACATGCCAGCGCATTGGACCATGAATTCCGGGCCACGCGCATAGTCGTCTCAATCTCATCAAACCCAAGGGCCACGGCAATCGCGGCATCGGCGGCCAATTGTAAAGGGTCGTCCTTGGCGTTGGTGACATGGGCCTGATTTCCGGGGGTCTGGCGCGCGCGCATCTTGGAATAGGCAAAGGCAATTTCCATCGCATTGAGTTGCGCCACGGTCTCGGCCAGTTTGGCAGGTGTCAGACCCCGGGCAAGGCGCGTGAGCTCGGTGCGCGGCACATTCATGTCCACCAGCATCCGCGCCAGTTGCTCCGAGGGGATCGCCATGGCCTCCTCGGCGATTTCCCGGTCGATATGATAGGTGGCGATGAAAGCATCGATCAAATCGAAGTCTTCAGCGTCCACGCCGTCCATCGCCGCGACTTTGCCGCCACTGATCTTCAGACCCGGCTTGGGATCGGCTGCGCCGTTGAAGGCCGAGAACCCGTTTTCCGGATCTTCCACCGCGAATTTATCCAGCCGCAGCGCACGGTCGTCCCAATCGTTCGCGCGTGCCCAGCGATTAGCATCGTAACCTGTGCTCATAACATCAGCCCCCCTTGGAGTATTATTGTCTACAAAGCCTTCGGTGGGCCTGCTCTAACCGCCCATAATCGCCTTAACTTCCAGAAATTCCTCCAATCCCCATTCCGCTTTTTCTCGTCCATTGCCGGATTTTTTGTAACCACCAAATGGCGCATCCGCCCCCCCAGTTCCGTAGTTAATATGGACCTGGCCAGCGCGCAGCCTTCTGGCAATAGCGGTCAATTCTTCCTTGTTCTCGCCCGCGACATAAGCGGCAAGTCCGTATTCTGTATCATTTGCGATGGATACCGCTTCATCGATGCCCTCGTAGGCAATTATCGACAGCACAGGGCCAAAGATTTCCTCTCTTGCTATGGTCATGTTGTTTGTCACATCGCCAAAAACTGTAGGCTTCACATAGTAACCTGTATCGAGGTCCGCTGGTTTGCCTGTTCCACCAGCCAGGAGAGTTGCGCCCTCACTTATTCCTTTTTCAATGAGGTCCTGAACTTTTGCGAATTGAACATCACTCACAAGGGGTCCAATATTCGTACCATCGGCTTTTGGATCGCCGGCAACGGTTTCTTCGGCTCGCTTCGTTGCTATAGAAAACGCTTCGGCTTTACGATGTGCCGGAACAAGCATTCGTGTTGGTGCATTGCATGACTGGCCAGTGTTCCCCATGCAAAAATCCACACCAGTCATAACTGATTTTTCAAAATGGCTATCGTCCAGAATAATGTTCGCAGATTTGCCGCCCAACTCCTGACTGACCCGCTTGACACCATCAGCAGAAGCTTTGGCCACAGCCACACCACCGCGTGTTGACCCCGTAAAGGACATCATATCAATTCCCGGATGAGAAGACATGGCTTCACCCACGACGGGCCCCATACCATTCACCAAATTGAAGACACCGGCTGGCACACCTGCCTCGTGAAAAATCTCAGCTATGACCATCGCTGAAAGTGGCGCAATCTCGGACGGTTTCAAAATCGCTGTACACCCTGCTGCAATGCATGGTGCAAGTTTCGCAAACACTTGGTTCACGGGCCAGTTCCATGGGGTGATGAGGCCGCATACACCGATTGGTTCATGTCTGATTATGAACTGATCATGTTGATACTCGAATTCATGCTTGCCGAGGGCTCTTATCGCTGCGCTTAGATGGGCAAGGCCAACCATTGATTGCGCACCTTTTGCCAAACTTGTTGGCGCCCCCATCTCAGTTTGAATAGCATCAGCGACATCGTCGACCCGTCGCTCATATACCTCTCTGATCGACGTAAGCAATTCTATGCGTTGGCTCACCGGAGTTTGTGAATATGATTCAAATGCAGTTCTAGCTGAACTGACCGCCAAATTCACATCTGCCAAGGAGCCCAATGAAATTGTTGCTACTGCGCTCTCTGTCGCCGGATTAATCACATCCAACGTTTTGGTCTCAGATGGTTTTACCCACTCTCCGTTAATGTAGAAGTTTAGTTTATCCATACCGCTGTCCTCTAAAGTGGTTGCGCGATGCCATCGTTGCACCACGTACATTTTTTCTATTGATCCCCAAAGTGGGACAGAGCCTCTTCCGACCCACCCGCGTTGATGTTGAACCGTTCCGTTTTGAATGACCGGCGGGCCTCGGTCATTTGCGGAGCTAACGCGCATGAAGCACTTATGCATGACGGTTGCCGCGCCGCTGGAAGCGCACCAACAGATCGGAGCGCACTACGGCTTGGTCCAACATGTCTTACTGACATCACAACTCCAGGAATTAACTTGTAAGAGTATTCTAATAGAATACTGTATATCTTATATCAATACTAGCTGCCATTCCGGGGAAATCAAGCAAAATTCCTGGAGGACAATGTTATTGAACAAAACGATCTGATCCCTTTGACACTCCGGGTAGTACTCTCATTCCTAAAGTGGTCTGAACGCGCCGAGAAGGTAGCTTGCTACCAAGCATCTTGGGATGCCAAGGTGTTTCGGGAAGAACCTGAGACATCAGATTTTTTTGAAACGCCCGAAAAATCAGTAGGTCTTGCAGCGTTTCAGCTTTCCCCTGTCCCAAAGATAAGCTGAAACGCTTTAGGTCCCAAGGATGGTCGCCAGGCGTTCTGCTGATTCAAGGAGATGCGTGCGAGAGTCATTCATGTCACTGCGGTTCTCCAGGCCCACAATTGACAGCGCCGCGATGCAGTGATGGCCGGCACTCAGAACCGGTGTGGCGGCGGACAGAAGCCCGATTCCAGGTTCAGAAAATGCGATCCGCTCCGCCCGAATCTGCGTGACCTCTTCTTTTGGAATGCTGGCGAGGGCTTCTGCACAAAGTTCTGTTTCGATTCTGAGATCCTCGAAGATGATATGCACCTTACCCGAAGCCGAACTCATCAGATCGAGCCTAGTGCCAACCCATTGTCGGGCAACGATCAGCTGGTCTGCCTCAACACTCTGAGTAATGATGGGCGAACCGTCCTGAACGAACGTGATCGACGCTGTCTGGCCGGTCAACTCAGCAAGGTCTTTAAGAATATTCTGCACACGTTCGCTCGCATGCATGTGTCGCAACGCCATGGAGGCAACCGAGATTACATGCGGCGAGAGTTGATAACTACTGTCATCCCTCAATTCCAGCCAATCAGCATCGGTGAGTGTCTTAAGCTGTTGATAAGCGGTAGCGCGCGCCATTTTCAATTCCGTACAAATCTCGCTGAGGCGCATCGGTGTTGGCTTAGAGGCGATAAAGTCGAGCATCTTCAGAACCTTCGTTGCTGTCGAGAGGCTGCGCACACCTGCGGGCGTCGTCTCGGGCCCAGATTTTGTCATGGATGTTCTCCTAAGGGTGAAAAGTAGAACTATTGACGGATAACGGCGAAGGCACCCCTCCCGGAATTTTCCTTGATTTTCCAAGAATCGCGGTTAGTATTTATATGAGATACTACATGTTCTATATGAATACAATGGCAAATTCTTGGGGCTGTGATGACAGTAAGACAAGTTGGATCAATCCAAAGCGCGCCCGAGCCGCTGGATTCTTGCGCGCTCCGCCCGGCAGCTCTGATGATGCATCCCGAGCGCCTTGCGGCGCTGCAACCGTCACGCATCAGTGCGACACGCGCGTTTATGCAGCAATTGATCGAGGAACGCTGGTCATTCAGAAAAGTACGGTTCGACATCAATGCGGATGGGGTGGGAGAGGCTCTCTACCACATTGAGGCGCCAGGAAACTGGGTGTTATCAGTCCCGGTCCTTTCCTTCAAACCGACCCAAAAGGGGCGCACCCTCCGCATCATCGGCACCGCATGGGATATGATGGCCGCGCTGGTAGAAGGGCGTATCTCAGAAGCGGATTTTGAAACCATGCGGCAAGAAGCTCCCAAGCTTTACCACGGCCGCTCCACGCCCGGTACACTGACTTGGTTCCGCGCCAATCGAAGTGCACGCTTCTTCGACGATAGTGTCGCGGTACTGGCAGCGGGCAGTCAACCCGATGCAGAAAAGTTATGGAACGCCGGGTATGCGATGCGCAACACGGGCGTGAATGGAAACGGGGCCTTCGGCACCAGAACCTTCCGGGTTCTCGAATCTGACCATCCGCTGCGCGGGTCACTGGCCGCAGAAATGCTTTCCGCATACATGATGCGCATTTTTTCCATCGACCTGATGAATCATCTCGCCCGAATGGCAGGCGGCGATACGGCTGTTGAGCTGGACCCGGCCATGGCACGCTATCTGGGGGTGGGGAATGCTTCGGCCATGGGGTTGATGCACTTTACCAACAACTGGCCGAAGCTGATCAACCGCTGGATGCTCGTGCGTGAAAAATGTATCGCACGCGCGAAGATGCTCGATCTCAATGCGGATCCCGAGCCGCTGGACCGTCTTATCACACTCACTGAACGGGCGATCACTTACCGCAAAGAGGATACAACGCACTACATCCGCTATCCTAGCGGTGCCAAACTGGCCGCCGAGCTTTCATGTGTACATGCAGACCTGTGTCGCCTGCGCAGCCAGTTGAAAGCCGGCGCGCTTGAAGTTTCCGCTCCTTTCAGCGGGTTCTGCGCCTCGGTCGAGGAACGATTCCACCCGCATACAACCGAAACGCTATTGTCCCTCATGATCGACCTTGTGCCGGCCTATGCCGACCAGCAGGTCAAAACGTTGATCGTCAATGAAGAAGCAATTGGCGCGCCCGAAATGGCGACTGACGAATTACAAGACCTACTAAGGGCCGAATATGCCTGGGCGTTCGAGATGGATCTTGGTGCTCCCGAAGCCCGGCATTTCATCTGGTACAAATCACGTAACGCCGAAGAGCCCCGCAGGGGTCCACGCACCGACATCGATGAAAAACATGAGCTGGTTCTGGACGTGCCGCGCCTGGTCGTTGAGCTTGACGCCGCTCTGGGTGCAGCACCGCCCGGACAGAGTGTTTCCCGGTTCCTGATCGACAATCCCGACCTGCGTCAGATCGTAACGCGGATACAATCGCTGAGCGGGCTACCCTATCACACGCCCCACGCCGACATTATGCACCGTGATTTCATTCCCGCGCATATCACAAAACTGCTGAATTCGGGGCTGCATGGTCTCGATAAAACTGTGGATGCAATGGATCGCGGCATCTGTGGCGTCCTTTTCCAAGGCGCTCCGCTACCCGAAGAAATTGCCAGTGGAACGGCGGACATGGATTGGGCAAATCCGGCCCGCCCAGGCAGGGCAAAGTCATGACGGCGGTAAATGGTCCTGATTGCATCGTTTCCCTGCGGGAAGCTCGCATTGTGATTGACAGGCTGCTGCAATGGAAGGGTTTCCCGGCGGGACGCCGCCCGGCGCTAACAGAGGCCGGGCTTTACTCCGCTTCGCGTGGCCTGTCCGGTTTTGAACGCCTTCTCGACAGCATAGATGTGCTCAAGATCGGCATCGAAAGACACAGTACAATCTCTGGCGACGAGACGAATCTTTGCCTCGATGCACACGGCAAGCATGCCTGGGCGGTCGCCGAGGAGGTGAGCGATCTCCTGACAGAAATGGATCGTCGCCACGGCAAGGGTTGTGTCAAGGTCGTGAACCTTGTGGCCGCGGAAGAATTCGCAGTGGTTGGCCCGGTCATCCAGAAGCATGGTCTCGATGCCCACATAGAAATCTCGCGGAGCGGCACAGCGGTTGCCCGCGTGGTTGGACCAAGCGCCTGTCAGGAAAACGAGCTTTTGCGAATATGTCACCACGGGATTCCGACGGATCATGAGTTATGGTTCGAGCTGTTTGATGCGTCAAACGCTGCCCAGGCTCCCGACACAAAACTGTCCCGACTGCACACTGGCCCTATCACTCTTGCGGAGGACGGCACCCTCGTGGGGGCAGAAAATGGCGAAGAGGATCACGATATGGATATTTCACTGTTAACTGAAGAATTTATCGCGGAACCGGTAATGAAAAAAGGAAAAGACGAATGCTAATTGATGGACTCCAATGCGGCGATTTTCGGCGCGAGATTTTCGAAAGCCTGCGTGCTGGCGGATTCACCTGTGTGACAAACACTGTCGAGTTCTGGGGCGGAGCGATCAACAGCCTTGATGCCATTGCTGACTGGCTAGACAAGGAGAGAGCCAACAGCGACCTCATGATGATCTGCCGCAATGTGGCCGACATTCACACTGCTGACAAAACCGGTAAGGTTGGGGTTCTCTTGGGGTTTCAGAACTCCGGTATGTTCGAGGGCCGTATCAGATACCCTGAACTCTTTGCCCAACTGGGCGTTCGTGTGGCGCAGCTGACCTACAATATTCAGAACGATATCGGCGGCAGTTGCTATGAGCCACACGATTCTGGCCTAACCCGGTTCGGCCGAGAAATCATCGGTGAAATGAACAAATACGGCATGATGGTCGACTGCTCCCACGTCGGCGAGAAGACCACGCTCGATGCGATCGAAGCATCCTCCAAACCAATCGCGGTCACGCATGCCAATGCTGGAAGTCTCATGCCGCATTTTCGTAATAAGTCCGACACCGTGCTCAAGGCGCTTGCTGAAAGTGGTGGCATCATGGGGTTGGCCATTTATCCGAATATCACACCTAAAGAGGCTTGCGACAGTGTAGACGGATGGGCCGAGATGATGGCGCGCACCGTTGACATAATGGGTTTGGAACACGTCGGTGTTGGCACCGATGCGGGCCACTATGTTGGAACACCAGAGCTCGATTGGATGCGCCAGGGTCGTTGGACACGAAGCGACCAATATGGTGCGGGCGCGAAGGACAGGGCCCTGATGCCGCCCCCGCCAAAGTGGTTGCCTGACATTTCCAAGATGGGCCTGTTGCCTGCCGCGCTAGAGCGCAGGGGGTTTTCGCAGGAAGAAATTCATCTTCTCACCGCGGGCAACTGGCTGCGGGTCTATGAAGCAAATTTTGGGTGAAGGCGGAGATATGAGGATTCAGATGAATGCCGCGCGCCGTCTGCGGCGCGAAACACTTGGTCGGCAGGCAAAATCAGGCCACCTTGCGGTCGAGCGGCAGTCCACTTGGGGAATGTCGGATAACAGGAGTGAACAATGAAACGCATCTACGATTTCTACCGCCGCCCGGCCAAACGCAACTACACCGTGTCGGATCTGCGGGCGCTCAAGAGATCTGGGCGCACCCTTTCGATGGCCAACCCGGCAAACAGTGACGAGGTGCGTGCCTGTGTTGAGGCAGGAATTGATCTCCTAACTGTTTGGCCCGACCAATTGAAGGATGTGCGGGACATCGCGCCATACCACTTCACGGGTGTGGGCGCATCCTGGGCGCAATTCGGCTCAGATGACGAGCTAATCGCCCACGCCTACGAGATGATGCGCAATGGGGCGGACATGTATTACACTGTGCGGTCTTTCGACGTGATGGAGCGCATGGCGCGCGACGGGATCCCGGTGCAAAGCCACATCGGCCTGATCCCAACCTTCAGCCACTACAGTGGTGGCCTGCGTGCCTGGGGGCGCACCGCCGAGGAAGCGATGAAGGTCTACGCGAGGCTCAAGCGGATGGAGGATGTCGGTGTATTTGCCGTCGAGGTCGAGTGCCTGGCCGAAGAGGTCCTGGCGGCTGTGAATGACAAAACGAACGTGGTCACCTTTTCGCTTGGGTCCGGCAAGGCCGCCGATGCGGTGATTTGCTTTATTGCCGACATTTGCGGGGAAGCCAGCGAAGAAGACAAACCACCAAAACACGCCCACGCCTTTGGCAATGTTGGACGCCTGCACCGGCAGATCAATCTCGAAAGGGTCGAGGCCCTTGGCAAATTTCACACCGAGGTGACGGCGCACAACTTTCCATATCCGCAGAACAATGTCCGCATGCATGACGGCGAGCAGGAAAAATTTCTGGAAGCTCTGGACAAGTGGCAGCCGGCCCACATCTAGTGGAAGCTTTTGTGCCGAGTACACAGCATCTGACGGGATGGCGATGAAGGTCCAATAAAAGGCTACTCGGCCACAGAACTTTTCTCGGCAAGCCAATGACCGCGACCCCAGCCCGCGCTTGGCCTGATCGAAAAACCTTTCACGTCGATGGATTAAGTGAAACTCATGATCCGCGGCAACGAAGTCTGCATTACGTCTTTGGTCGCGGGACCTTGCGCAATTGGCGTCGCCGTTGCACGGCGTGCTTGCGCGCCTGCCACTCGCCATCGCCCAGAAACTTGATGCCCGTGCTGCCAACGAGCAGGTTCAGAGGGC
>CALCGO010000328.1 GCA_937901055.1 uncultured Rhodobacterales bacterium | reverse complement strand
CCTGCTTCATCAGGTCAATCCGCAAATGCTCGTCCTCGATCCCGATATGCATATGCATTCCGCAAATCAACATCCGACGCACCGGCTGCCCCAAATCATAGCGCAACGCATCGTATCGCTCTTTGCGTGTATGCGTCTGCTCCCGCCATTTAGCGAACGGATGGGTCGATGCCGCAATTGGTGCATAACCAAACGCCTCAGCCGCCTTACTAATGCCCTTGCGCAGACCTACCAGATCATCCCGCGCATCCCGCACGCGCTGGTGCGGTTTGGTGCCCACCTCCACCTGACATTGCAAGTATTCCCCGGTTACCTGCTCCCCAAGCAAATCGGCACAAGCCGCCAGAAATCCCGCATCCGGTTCCCGCACCAGATCACGAGTTTGCCGATCAACGATCAGATATTCTTCCTCGATTCCAAGCGTCAGTGTCGGTTCAGCAATCATAACGGCTCCTCGTTCTTTTCACGAGTTTACCGCCAAATTTCAAAACCGCAAACCCATAGCTGATTGTACCAAAATCACAACGTTCTATCATTTGGCGACTTAATGTGTAGTGTCGCTGATATTGCCCACCTTCGGGCGGGTAGATATTGTTATTAAGCGGATGAAAATTCTGTGTACTTTGTAAATTAGTAAGGAGAGATTATGAAAATAGCAGCCTTCGCCCTAGCGGGTGCCCTGGCATTGTCAGCCTGTGACACGCCGACTAGCAGTGGCGGATACAGCCACGTGATGGACATCACCAATCGTACCGGCGTGACGATGACACATTTTTACGCATCCAACACCGGACAGGATACATGGGGGCCAGATCAACTGGGCACGTCCGTACTTGGGTCTGGCGAATACATGACCATAGATTTCGAAGATGGCACCGGATCTTGCTACTATGATTTCCGCGCAAAATTTGCCGATGGCGACGTGATTACCAGTTCCGACATCAACGTATGTGCCGAGACGGGCTGGAACTACCACTAAAGCGTTCCATATTACAAAAGCGGTGCTGGCAGGCAGCCACGCGCCGCTTTTTTATGCCTAAAGCTGCGCCATGACTTCGTCGGAAATTTCAAAGTTGGCCGTGACGGTTTGCACGTCATCATCATCTTCCAAAGCTTCGATCAGGCGCATAAGCTTTTCTGCGCCGCTCAAATCCAACTCGGTAGATGTTTGGGGTTTCCAGATCAGTTTCGTGCTTTCAGATTCGCCCAATTCAGCCTCCAGCGCGGTCGACACCTCGTGCAAATCCGTGCTTTCGCAAAATATTTCGTGACCGTCTTCGGTGGTCTCCACGTCCTCGGCCCCAGCTTCGATCGCCGCCATCATCACAGTGTCCGCGTCCCCTGCATCCAACGCATAGGCCACCAGACCTTTACGGTCAAACATGAATGCAACCGAACCGGTTTCCCCTAAATTTCCGCCCGATTTCGCGAAGATCGAGCGTACAGACGAAGCCGTGCGGTTCCGGTTATCTGTCATCGCCTCGACGATCACAGCAACCCCCATCGGGCCATACCCCTCGTACCGGATTTCGTCGTAGTTATCGCCATCATTCGCCTGCGACTTCTTAATCGCGCGTTCAATAACATCCTTGGGAACCGAAAGTTTCTTGGCTTCTTTTACAGCCATCCGCAGGCGCGGGTTTTTGTCAATATCCGGATCGCCCATTTTGGCGGCAACCGTAATTTCCTTGGCCAGCTTGGAAAACACCTTGGAACGCGCCGCATCTTGACGCCCTTTACGGTGTTGAATATTTGCCCATTTTGAGTGGCCAGCCATGGTAATCTCCGCTACTAAACTTCTTTGGCGCCTATATAAGCCAGCACAACACTCAGGCCCAGCCCCAAATTTCTCTTTTGTCTAAATACTCAAAAAACCACATTCACAGCGGCCAGAACGCCGGAATAAGCAAACTGGATAGCACCCCAATCGACAGGTTCAGCGGGATCCCTATTCGCATGAAATCCGTAAACTTATAACCGCCCGGTCCATAAACCAGTGTGTTTGTTTGATATCCGATTGGTGTAGCAAAACTGGCCGAAGCAGCCACCATTACCGCCACCACTAATGGCCGCGGATCAACGCCCAAAGATGTCGCCAGTCCAATCGCAATCGGTGTTACCACGACCGCTACGGCGTTGTTCGAAACCAGCTCCGTCAACACGGATGTCAGCAGATAAATGCCCCAGATCAGCAGCGGCGCCGGCAAGCCCATCAGATATGGTGCCAGACTTTCCGCAATTAACGCCACAGCGCCGGAGCTTTGCAGAGCCGCCCCAATGGCCAGCATCGCGAAGATCAACGCCAACAGCCGTCCGTCGACAAAGCCGAATGCTTCTTCTGCATCAATGCAGCGGGTTAACAGCACGATCGCCACCCCGACCACCGCTAGCGCGAAAATCGAAGCTACCCCCATGGCCGCAAGAAGCACCACACCGGCAAGCACACTGAACACAACGGGCGCGTGGCGCCGACGATATGGCCGCTCGGACGGGACCGACAGCTCCACCAACCGTTCGTCCTGCGCCATTCGGTGAATATCTTCGGCAACACCTTCCAGTAACAACGTATCCCCTACCCGAACAACGATTTCGTCCAGTTGGCTGCCAATATTCTGGTTGCGACGATGCACGGCCAGTGGGTAGACGCCATACCGCCGCCGAAGCCGAAGATCACCAAGCGAGCGGCCAACCAACCTACAGCCAGGCGAAATTAACGCCTCTACAGTTGTGGTTTTACGGGTCGACAATTGGTCAACCATATCAACCTTGCTGTTATCCTTCAGACCAAGCAATTCATCCACGCCAGTGCGAAGAACGACCCGATCCCCCGCTTCCAGCATCACACTACCCAACCTGCGTCGCAGCGATTCATTGTCGCGCAGCACATCAATCAACCGCATTCCTTGACGTTTGAAGGTCGCGACCTTCTGAGCTGGCTCGCCTATCAAAGACGATCCTTCCGGCACGACCACCTCGGTAAAAAACTTCATTTGCTTTTTGTTAACCAACAAGTCGGTCATGGAATTGCGATCCGGCAACAACAAAGGGCTGAGAAACCGGATGTATAATCCACCAAAGACCACCAGTATTATCGCTAGCGGAGTCACCTCGAACAAGCTGAACGGCTCCAACCCTCGTGCAGTCGCGACACCATCCACCAGCAAGTTCGTCGAGGTTCCGATCAACGTCAGCATCCCCCCGAGGATCGCCGTATAGGATAGCGGTATCAGAAGTTTCGACGACGATATCCCCATCTTCGCGGCCAGCGACACGGCGACGGGTATCATCAACACAACGACGGGCGTGTTATTCATAAACGCCGAAGCGACGACCGTGAAAATCGCCAACGTCGCCAACACGATTTTGGGTTGGCTGCCGGCATACCGCGAGACCACGCCTGTCAACGCATTCAACGCGCCGGTTCGCACCAAGCCACCCGATATAATAAACATCGCGGCAATCGTCCAAGGCGCGGGGTTGGAAAACACCGCCTGTAAATCAGCGATTGGCAGAACCCCCGACACAAGCAGT
>CALCGO010000327.1 GCA_937901055.1 uncultured Rhodobacterales bacterium | reverse complement strand
CCAAGAGGTCAAATCGGATTGCATGATCTGGCGTATAATTGATAACAAAGCCCGTAACCTTGCCAAAAGCTGGAAGCCCTTCAGGAACATGTTTAACCAACCAGCTTGGCCAAGCTAATTTTGAAATATTGGCCGGTGGGTCAATGTACAGTTTTTGCGCTGAACCAGTCAGAGCTGCTACGAAAAAGGGGTTTGGAATTCTATTCGCGGTGATCAAAACGGCATGCGGCTGGAAAGTGGCGCGCCAAGCTGCATCAATTCGACCGTAGTAAGCGTCTTTACTCGCTTGGATTGCCTCATCCACTTGCTCGATTGTGACGTCTAGCACGTCCACCATCTGATGCCGCATGTGGATCATTTTTTTCATCCGGTTGCCGTTTACCTGTTCTATGAAGGACTTTGCCTTATGGAATTTCTTTATCCCAAGAAGGCGGGTGAACTCCTGCTCATTCACTCCAATCCGGACGCACTCCGTTTGAATGAGGACCCTGAGGGTTATGGGTTCACTTTGAGGTATCAACATTATATTTGGAACCTTCACTGGTGCAGGAGGCGTTTTGAATACACGACGTCGGAGACAGTGCCGCCCGGCCGAAGAGGAAAGTGATGTACAGATCGTGGTGCATTGAGCCGCCCCCTGTTTGCCGGAGGCTGATTACCCTTTAGCTTTGAGTGATCCGGCCCAAATTCAATTCATCATCTCCAGAGCAATAGCTATAACTGGTTAATGGACCTCCCTCGCCGACTGAATAATCCAAACAAAGCGCGTTCGGCGATTGCAACTCAAGTGTTCCAGTCAGCCAGTAGTGTCCGAAGAATACTAGTTTTTCTTTTTGGTTGTACGGCTCGATGTTAGCCTCAACCGGTAAAGGACAATCTGGCAGTTCATTTACGTCAGGAACAGACATTGCGATATCTCGCCAATTGTCAGCTTGGTCCTGCCACCACTTTACTCGAACACTTGTTCGTCTATGACGGCTCTTATCGTGAAAATAGTGCCCATTCTTCAGTTCAAGCTCTGGTCCCTTTGTTAGTAACTCAATGGGATCGAACAGATCATGTGATGTGTTTGCCGCATGGATGAAATTCTCGTGGGAAAGGTGCCCAGTAGCAGTGTAATTATCGAGGACCAATTTTGCAGCATTGCTCCAAGAAGCATGAACTACCCTAAACTCTCCAAAGTCCAGATAGATCGGCAATGATTTCATCCAAGTGATTGCGTCATCAGTTGAGCTACTCCCTATCTGAAATTCTTTAAGGAATGTTTCGTGTTGGTCGATATTTTTCGTATCGGTCCTGTCCCGTAACGGATTTCCGGTGTCTGGGTGTAAAGTATGAAAATGGATCGCGTTTAGTTCGTGGTTACCCATTATAGCTTGTGCTGATCCGGCATCGATCATTCGGCGAACAATGTCGATCACCTTGCCGTTTTCAGGCCCACGATCAATAAAGTCACCAAGGAAAATCGCCGTTCGGTTCGGATCGGGATACCGCCACGCGCCATTGGTATTGGCGTATCCCAGCTTGGATAACATGCTGGTTAGTTTGAAAGCATGGCCGTGGATGTCTGGAATGATGTCCCATTGTTTACTCGATGTGTTCATTAGGAATTACCTTTCAAAATTTTATAAACGGCCCCACGTGAACAACCGACCTCTTTTGCGATGGCAGTTGCACCGACACCGTCGTCACGCAGCTTCTTTACAAGATCATGATCGACAGACGTAGGGCGTCCCTTGTAGACGCCTTTGAGCTTGGCTGCCTCAATGCCTAACCGTTGACGTTCTTTAATGAATGACAGTTCCATTTCACTCACCATACCCAAGACAGTCAGGATCATCTTCCCCATGTGAGTGAAGCAGCTTCAGTAAGCCTCATGCCAGTGGTCACTAATATTGATAGTAGTAACCGCTCCTGCGGCTCCCAATCATGATTAAAGATCAGGTAAAGTTCTTCATTGGTATAGGGCTGATAGCTAACGCCTTTCTTACCAAACTTAGCCAAGCTTATGCCCTTGAAAGGATTAACATCAACGTAGCCCTTTCGGACACAGAAACTCAACAAACTTGAAGCTGCCCAATGATAATCCTTAATGCTCACTCTAGAAGCATTAGGGTTAGCCTCTAACTGACAGTCAACGAAGTCATAGGCAGTCTTTGGTTTAATCTCTTGTAAGGCAGGGTCATTCATCATGCTAATGAAACGATCAACTCCCCTCTTCAATTTCTTTCGCGTCCCAATCTTTTCGTAGTCGCGTTCAATTTGTGTGAAGTATTCGTCCCGTATTGACGACACACGAAGCGTTCCTAATGACTGTACACGCCTTGGGCGTTCTATAGGTTTACCGTCCACAACAACCTCAACAGGAAGTGCTCCAAAGGGTTCGGCCTTAGCCACCTGCAGCATAGGCTTGTCTGGGAAAATAGGTGCTGTCCTGCCCTGAGCCATTGCCGCTGAGGTCAACAAGTCCTGCCAGTATAGTTGCACAATATCTGTGTTGTGTCTGGAAAGTAGACCAGACTGTGCGGTCGTAAACGGCCCTGTGTTTGTACCATCGTGTATAGCCTTAAGCTTTAGCGCCAACTCGATAGTGGTTTCCTTATTTGCCTTACCCTCAAATATCACCGCTGCTGCATTAAGAACTTCCTCCCTAGGGGGGAGTTTGGATTCCATCAGATCAGTGTAGCTCTCGAAAGCATCCTTCATCTTAAAAAGGCTATCGTAGTCTGTGGTAGCTACCAACTCAGGCATGTCACCGTTTTTATAGTTAAACTCTTTGGCTAGTTCAGTAATGACACCAACCGCAAAGGCATCTGTGGTGATATCGTGCTTCTGTTTATGCTCAATCTGCTTCTGGTCAAACTCACGGTAAATGACATTGGTTAGCTCTATTACCATCTTGCTGGCGGCAACCTTGTCAGAAGTCCCAGTACTTTTACGCCTGTTACTTGTTGTACCCGAACCATTCCCAAACAAATGCCTAATCGAAACTGGGATGCTTACTTCAACAACATAGACACCACGACGACTAACAAGTCTTGGCCGAGGGTAGTTCTGCCAGTTAAATTTGGGTGCTTGCTGTTCCATCTCTACCACCTGTAGTGACACTAGTAGTGACAATGGTAGTGACAATCGCCCTTATTTGCAACGATAATCATAAAAATAAGGGGTGCACTGGCAGGGGCTAAGAGACTCGAACTCTTGACCTTCGGTTTTGGAGACCGGCGCTCTACCAACTGAGCTAAACCCCTGTACCGTGCGAGGCATGGAATACGGGGAATTGCGAAGGGATGCAAGGGGGATGAATGGAATTTCGGGCATCATATTTAGTATGCGTATTTGCAAGCTGATATTGACCGATCTAACGCCGTGAATTTGGGTTCAACCGGTATTTTTCAATCTTGCGATGCTTCGTCGAACAAATCTTCGATGAAGTGACTGATAAGCTGCGTCCGCCCGCTTACGCCTGCTTTTTGGTAAATCGCGTTACACTGCGCCTTGACTGTGCCCACACTTTTGCCGCGCGCCGCGGCGATTTCAGAATTTGACAGACCTGTAAAACGCGGAGCAATAATGGACCACAGAAGCGGCTGCATATTGCAGTTGTAG
>CALCGO010000326.1 GCA_937901055.1 uncultured Rhodobacterales bacterium | reverse complement strand
AACGACCACCGTCAAGTGGAACCAATGGGCGAAGTTCTGGCGGGATCACAGGGATCACGGTCATAACCATCCACTCTGGACGGTTGCCGGAACCGCGGAAGTTTTCAACAAGCTTCAGACGCTTGATGATTTTCTTCGGTTTCAGCTCACCAGTTGCCACAGCCAGATCAGCACGTAGCTGTTCTGCTTCGGCATCAAGGTCGATGGCCGCCAGCATTTCGCGAATAGCTTCAGCACCGATACCGGCAGTGAAAGCGTCATCACCAAACTGGTCCTGCGCGTCCATGTATTCTTCTTCAGTCATTAGCTGACCATGGTTCAGGTCTGTAAGACCCGGCTCGATCACAACATACTGTTCAAAGTACAGGATGCGTTCAAGATCGCGCAAAGTCATGTCCAGCATCAAACCGATGCGGGATGGAAGCGATTTCAGGAACCAGATGTGCGCAACGGGCGCGGCAAGATCGATGTGACCCATCCGCTCGCGACGAACTTTCTGCAAAGTAACCTCAACACCACATTTCTCGCAGGTAACGCCGCGATACTTCATGCGTTTATATTTTCCGCACAAGCACTCATAGTCTTTGATTGGACCAAAGATACGTGCACAGAAAAGACCGTCGCGCTCAGGCTTGAACGTACGATAGTTGATGGTTTCCGGTTTCTTAATCTCACCGAAGGACCAAGACAAAATCCGCTCTGGCGATGCCAAAGAGATTTTGATCTCGTCGAAAGTCTTCATTGGTGTAACCGGGTTAAACGGGTTGTTCGTAATTTCCTGGTTCATTATTCACCCTCCGAATCAAGCAGCTCGATATTCATACCGAGTGAGCGGATTTCTTTGACCAATACGTTGAACGATTCTGGCACGCCAGCTTCGAAATTGTCTTCGCCTTTGACGATGCTTTCGTACACTTTGGTACGCCCAGCAACATCATCCGACTTGACTGTCAGCATCTCCTGCAAGGTGTATGCAGCGCCGTAAGCTTCAAGCGCCCAGACCTCCATCTCACCGAAGCGCTGGCCACCGAACTGTGCTTTACCACCCAGCGGCTGCTGAGTAACAAGGCTGTACGGACCTGTGGAACGCGCGTGGATTTTGTCGTCCACAAGGTGATGCAGTTTCAGAACATACTTCATGCCGACAGTAACCGGACGGGCGAATTGCTCGCCTGTACGACCGTCGAACAGAACCGACTGACCGGATTCATCCAGACCGGCGCGGCGAAGTGCGTCATTCACGTCTGCCTCTTTGGCACCGTCAAACACTGGCGTCGCGATTGGCACACCGTTAACCACGTTACCCGCAGCTTCCAGAAGTTCGTTTTGCGGCATATCGGCAATGGCCTCGTCATAGAGGTCAGGGCCGTAAGCCACTTTCATAGCATCTTGAACAGGCGTCAAATCACCCGAGCGCTGGTATTCTTTCAACGACAAGTCGATGGATTTACCCAGACCGCGTGCGGCCCAACCCATGTGTGTCTCAAGAATCTGACCAACGTTCATACGCGAAGGCACACCCAATGGGTTCAGACAGAAATCAACCGGCGTACCGTCAGCCAAGAATGGCATATCTTCTTCAGGTACAACGCGGGAAATAACACCTTTGTTACCGTGACGACCGGCCATTTTATCACCAGGCTGAAGCTTGCGCTTCACGGCAATAAAGACTTTGACCATTTTCATCACGCCAGGCATCAGATCGTCGCCGCGGCGGATTTTTTCCACTTTGTCGTCGAAACGGGCCTGAAGGGCTGCTTTTTGCGCTTCGTACTGTGCGTTCAGTGCTTCAACTTCGGACGCGTCTTTGTCTTCCGACAAAGCAAGCTGCCACCATTGACCACGACTTAGCGTTTCAAGCAGTTCTTCGGTAATCTCGGAACCAGCTTTAACGCCTTTAGGACCTTTAACGGCCTTCTTGCCTAGGATCAGTGTTTTCAGACGGTTGTAAATGTTACGATCATAAATCGCCAACTCGTCATCACGGTCACGGCTTAGTTGTTCAACGTCTTCACGTTCAATCTGAAGCGCACGTTCGTCTTTTTCAACGCCGTGGCGGTTGAATACACGAACTTCCACAACAGTACCAAAGTCGCCAGGTTTCAGGCGCATGGATGTGTCACGAACGTCGGAGGCTTTCTCGCCAAAGATCGCGCGAAGAAGTTTTTCTTCAGGCGTCATCGGGCTTTCACCCTTAGGCGTGATTTTACCAACCAGAATGTCACCCGGACCAACTTCGGCACCGATGTAAACAATACCAGCTTCGTCGAGGTTGCGCAGTGCTTCCTCGCCAACATTCGGAATATCGCGAGTGATTTCTTCTGGCCCAAGCTTAGTGTCACGGGCGGCGACTTCGAATTCCTCGATGTGAATCGAGGTGAAGACGTCATCCTTAACGATACGCTCGGAGATCAGGATCGAATCCTCGTAGTTGTAACCATTCCAAGGCATAAACGCGACGAGCACGTTTTTACCAAGTGCCAATTCACCGATATCAGTCGATGGACCATCAGCAACAACTTCGCCCTTCTTAACGCGGTCACCCACTTTTACGAGTGGACGCTGGTTAATACAGGTGTTCTGGTTCGAGCGCTGGAATTTACGCAGACGATAGATGTCCACGCCCGGATCGCCCGGTTCCATGTCTTCAGTTGCCTTAATAACGATACGCATCGCGTCGACTTGGTCGATGATACCACCGCGGAAAGCAGTGATCGCCGCGCCCGAATCCCGGGCAACAACTTCTTCGATACCAGTACCAACAAGCGGCGCTTCGGCTTTAACCAAAGGCACAGCCTGACGCATCATGTTGGAGCCCATCAGGGCCCTGTTCGCATCGTCGTTCTCTAGGAACGGGATCAAGGACGCCGCAACCGACACCAGCTGGCGCGGGCTAACATCCATAAGGTCCACGTTTTCAACAGGGCTAAGAGTGTAGTCACCCGAAGCACGTGTCGAAACCAGATCGTTAACAAACTTACCATCATCCGTGATGCTCGCGTTTGCCTGAGCAACCGTGTGACGCATTTCCTCGGTTGCGGACATGTAATGGACTTCGTCCGTTACCTGACCGTCAACAACCTTACGATAAGGTGTTTCGATGAAGCCATATTTGTTAACTTTCGCGAAAGAAGCGAGGGAGTTGATCAGACCAATATTCGGCCCCTCCGGCGTTTCAATCGGACACATACGACCGTAGTGCGTTGCGTGAACATCGCGAACCTCAAAGCCCGCACGTTCGCGTGTTAGACCGCCAGGTCCAAGCGCTGAAAGGCGGCGTTTGTGGGTAACTTCGGAAAGCGGATTGGTTTGGTCCATAAACTGCGACAGCTGAGAAGAGCCGAAGAATTCACGGACAGCAGCCGCTGCCGGTTTCGCATTGATCAGGTCTTGCGGCATGATCGTGTCGATTTCGACGGAAGACATACGTTCCTTGATTGCGCGCTCCATACGAAGCAGGCCAACACGGTACTGGTTTTCCATCAGCTCGCCAACGGAACGTACACGACGGTTACCAAGGTGGTCGATGTCGTCCACGCCGCCTTTGCCGTCACGTAGATCAGCCAGCGCTTTAACAACAGCGACGATGTCTTCGTTACGCAAAATCCGCAGCGTGTCAGGTGCATCCAGATCAAGACGCATGTTCATTTTCACACGACCAACTGCCGACAAGTCGTAGCGGTCATTGTTGAAGAACATGCTTTCGAACATCGCAGCCGAAGCTTCAACGGTCGGTGGCTCGCCCGGGCGCATCACGCGATAGATATCCATGAGCGCGGTGTCGCGGTTCATGTTTTTATCAATCGCCATAGTGTTGCGGATGTACCCACCAACGTTGATGTTATCGATGTCCAGTGTAGGAATATCGGTCACGCCATTGTCGAGCAGTGTTTTCAGCGAGCCGGAAACCTCTTCAGATTTCGGATCGACTTCCCATGTCAACTCGTCGCCAGCTTCGACCCAGATCTCGCCAGTTTCTTCGTTGATGATGTCTTTAGCTGCGAAACGGCCAATGATCTGATCGAACGGTACCAGGACGTTTTTAACTTTGCCCTCGTCCTTCAGTTTCTTGACTGTACGCGGTGTAACTTTCTTGCCAGCTTCGGCAATCACTTCACCGGATTTCGCGTCAACAACGTCGAAAAGTGGCTTGGTACCCTTGATACGTTCCGGGAAGAACGCTGTGGTCCAGCCTTTTTTCTTCTTGTTTTGCTTGAAATTCACGGTTTCGTAATACGCGTCACAAATACCTTCCTGATCCAAGCCCAGCGCATAAAGCAGCGTGGTTACAGGTAGTTTGCGGCGACGGTCGATCCGCGCATACAAAATGTCTTTAGCGTCGAATTCAAAGTCCAGCCAGCTACCGCGGTAAGGAATGATCCGCGAAGTAAACAGCAGTTTACCTGACGAGTGGGTTTTACCTTTGTCGTGGTCAAAGAACACACCGGGGGAGCGGTGCATCTGGGAAACGATAACACGCTCGGTGCCGTTAACCACAAATGTGCCATTCGGTGTCATCAGAGGCATCTCGCCCATGAACACGTCTTGTTCCTTGATGTCTTTAACCGAACGCGCGCCTGTGTCTTCGTCCACATCAAACACGATCAAACGGAGAGTTACCTTAAGCGGTGCGCCATATGTCATATCGCGCTGCATGCACTCTTCTACGTCGTACTTCGGTGGCTCGAGGTCGTACTTTACGTACTCCAGAACCGAAGTTTCGTTGAAGTCCTTGATCGGGAAGACCGACTGGAAAACAGCGTTGATACCTTCGCCGTCCATTGGTTGGTCTTGATCACCGGAATCAAGGAACAACTTATAAGAGCTTTTCTGAACCTGAATGAGGTTCGGCATCGTCGCTACTTCGCGAATTTTGCCATAATACTTACGAACACGTTTGTGACCTGAATGCGTCTTAGCCATGCTAATCCTAACTTAGTTTTCAACGCCCGATACGCGACTGGGAACGCATATCAAAGCCTTGCGGCGACACCTACCAATTCTTGCGAAACTCCCACATCTCGCTTCCGGTAAGTCTGCACCTTTCAAGATAGTCGATAACTACCTAGAAAGACGCAAACAGCCGGACCCGCCACAAGGGCGGATCCAGCCTTAATTTATTAACGCAGCGCAAGCACCGCGAAAAATTACTTAAGCTCTACAGTTGCGCCAGCAGCTTCAAGCTTTTCTTTGATCTCTTCAGCTTCAGCTTTGTTAACGCCTTCTTTAACGGCTTTGCCGCCTGCGTCTACAACGTCTTTAGCTTCTTTGAGGCCCAGGCCAGTGATGGCGCGAACTTCTTTGATCACTGCGATTTTCTTGTCGCCTGGGGAAACCAGGATAACGTCGAATTCGTCTTTTTCTTCAGCAGCGCCACCAGCGTCTGCAGCACCAGCAACCACTACGGCGCCGCCAGCAGCAGGCTCGATGCCGTACTCGTCTTTAAGGATATTTTTTAGTTCTGCAGCTTCGAGAAGTGTAAGACCTACAATCTCTTCAGCCATTTTTTTCAGATCAGCCATTTTACTTTTCCGTTTTCAGTTTCGATGTGTTCCGATGTCGTTCATTACAAACTAATCAGCCCAACAATTACATTAAGACTTACGCCGCTGCCCGTTCTTCGAGGGTAGAAAGAATACCCGCGATGTTCGATGCAGGCGCGCCAATTGCACCAGCGATGTTCGAAGCAGGAGCACCAAGCATCGAAGCGATTTGAGCAAGAAGCTCATCACGCGACGGCATGGCTGCAACCATTTTAACACCGGCTGGGTCAAGAACGTCTTCACCCATGGATCCGCCAAGAACAACGAGTTTATCGTTGTCTTTAGCAAAGGCTTGAACGGCTTTCGCCGCTGCAACCGGATCTTCCGAGTATGCGAAGACAGTCATTCCTGTAAGCAAGTCTGCCATACCAGCGGTAGGCTTACCCTCAAGAGCGATTTTGGCGAGCTTGTTTTTGGCGACACGAACAGCACCACCAGCGTCAGTAACGCTGAGGCGGAGGTTCGTCATCTCTGCAACTGTGAGGCCTTCGTAGTGTGCAACCACGACGACACCAGAGTCCGTGAAGATTTGACCGAGTTCGTCGATCACTGCTTCTTTTTGGGCTCTATCCACAATATTACTCCAAATTATAGAAGGGTCACCCCTTCCGGCTCATATTCACTGCAACTCACGTCACAGCGTTCGGGTGTCCAGGTTCCCGCCAAAATTCGCCCGAGTGTAATACCCGTTTGATTCTGATCGTTCCCCGTCTCAGGCAGGAATTATGATCTTGCGATCACCCGCCATCTTGGACAGTTGGGCTATTGCTAGCCCGAAACATCCCCCACCTCGCAGTGGGGGAATTCCTTATTCGGCGACAGCAGCGCTGACGTCGATTGATACGCCTGGGCCCATAGTGGAGCTAAGCGAGATCTTTTTCATGTAGGCGCCTTTAGCACCGGCTGGCTTGGCTTTCTGCACAGCCGCAACAAACGCCTTAACGTTGGCAACCATGGCTGCCTCGTCAAACGATGCTTTACCGATACCAGCATGTACAACACCGGCTTTTTCAGCGCGGAACTGTACTTCGCCGCCTTTGGCAGCTTCGACAGCAGCCTTGATGTCCATAGTAACTGTACCAACACGCGGGTTTGGCATCAGGTTACGTGGGCCAAGAACTTTACCCAAACGACCAACGATAGGCATCATATCAGGTGTAGCAATACAACGATCGAAGTCGAGGTTGCCGCCCTGAATGCTTTCCATCAGGTCTTCTGCACCAACGATGTCAGCACCAGCTGCCGTAGCTTCGTCAGCTTTCGCATCACGAGCAAACACAGCAACGCGCATGGATTTACCAGTGCCCGAAGGCATGGAAACAACACCGCGAACCATCTGGTCGGCGTGGCGCGGGTCAACACCCAGCACCATTGCAATTTCAACAGTCTCGTCGAATTTCGCAGTTGCGTTGGCTTTAACCAGCGCTACAGCTTCTTCGATGGTGACATTGGCGCTTTCGCCAAATGCTGCCTTTGCGGCAGTAAAACGTTTTCCAACATTAGCCATATCGATTACCCCTTAACCTCAATGCCCATGGAACGAGCGGAACCTTCGATGATCAACATCGCAGCTTCAATATCGTTCGCATTCAAATCAACCATTTTGGCTTCGGCGATTTCTTTAACCTGCTTGCGTGTCACAGAACCGGCAATTTCTTTACCAGGATTGTTCGCAGCGGATTTAAGTTTCGCAGCTTTCTTCAACATGTACGACGCAGGTGGCGTCTTGATGTCCATAGTGAAGGATTTATCAACATAGTATGTGATGATAGTCGGGCAAGGTGCGCCAACTTCCAAATCCTGTGTCTTGGCGTTGAACGCCTTACAGAATTCCATGATGTTGATACCGCGTTGACCCAACGCTGGGCCCACGGGGGGAGATGGGTTGGCTTTACCTGCAGGAACCTGCAGTTTCATAGTGCCAGCAACTTTTTTAGCCATTACGGCCTCCTATTTATCACAGCCGACCAGATCATCTGGTCAACACGTTTAGTGGTTCGGCTTGCGCGTACGCTTACCTCCCACAGGCTACATTCAGGTTTGCTTCTTAACCTGCATGAATTCCAGCTCGACCGGGGTT
>CALCGO010000325.1 GCA_937901055.1 uncultured Rhodobacterales bacterium | reverse complement strand
CCTGATCCGGGCCTAGCCACGGTCCAAACACTGTAATTTGCTCACCGGCCAAATGGCTCGCTGCAAATCCCGCATTTGCTGCAATGGCCGCGACAGCGACGCTTGCAAATAATAGTTTTTTCATGATTTCCTCCACAGTTGTCCAATAAGGAGCGCCGTTAGAACGATTTATCCAAAGCGCTTTGGATGCGTGGAGTATTGTTGATTCTTTCAAACCTGTCAAATACAAATCAGCTCCCCTTATAAATAAGGAATAAGCAGCTCTAATTACTGGTATATTACTAATTAGGCTTTGACCTCTCGCGTTGGAATTACTAAAGTCATCAAAATAATTGAAAGCGCTTTGATTATGAAGTTAAAGGAACTAGCAAAAATACTGGATCTTTCCCAAACCACCGTTAGCCGAGCGCTTAACGGGTATCCAGAAGTGCGCGAAGCAACGCGAAAACGAGTTATGGAGGTCGCGCTCGCCCATAATTACAAGCCTGATACACGGGCGAAAGGTTTGGCTACAGGGCGCTCTATGGCGATCGGCCACGTCATTCCACTGTCGACCCAACACGAAATGGTTAACCCGGTTTTTGCCGATTTCATCGCCGGCGCAGGAGAGATATATTCGAGCAACGGCTATGACATATTGCTTTCGGTCGTTGCTGATGTAGACGAAGAAAATGCATACCGTAAGTTCCGCTCAAGCAGATCTGTTGACGGCGTAATTGTGCACGGCCCGCACGCTGACGACCCGCGCATAGACTTGCTTAAAAGTTTGGAAATTCCTTTTGTTGTTCACGGTCGCGCAGGCGAAAACGAGGACCGTTATAGCTGGGTCGATGTTAATAACCGCCACTCGTTTCTACGAGCAACGGAATTTCTGCTGGATCTTGGGCATAGGAAAATTGCGCTTCTGAATGGCTTGGAATCAATGGATTTCGCGCGGCGTCGGCGTGAGGGGTATGAAGCTGCATTGTTGGCGCGTGATATTAAACCAAATCCAATCTCGATGGTGTCGGGTGAAATGACCGAAGAACAAGGCTATCGTAACGCCAAACGAATGCTGGCCGAAAGCACACCGCCAACGGCTTTTCTGGTATCCTCAATGAACATGACAATCGGTGTACGTCGTGCCATTGGCGAAGCCGGTAAAACTTTGGGCCGCGATGTGTCGGTCGTAATTCATGACGACGACATCTCATATTTGAAAAATGGCGACGACATTCCGATATTCACTGCGGCACGATCTCCGGTTCGTCAGGCAGGCCGACTCTGCGCTGAAATGCTGCTGGAGATCATCGCCGACCCAGATCAATCGAGCCGTAATATTTTATTGGAAAGTGAACTTATGGTCGGAATGTCGACCGGACCTGCGCCGATAAAGGGCTAACAAATGCTAACACACAAAGACTTTCCACCAGAATTTATTTTTGGCGCTGCGACTTCCTCATACCAGATTGAGGGGCAATCTCTTGGTGGGGCTGGTGACACCCACTGGGAACAATTCGCGTCAATACCGGGAAACGTTGTGAATGGGGAAGACGGGGCCGTCGCCTGCGACCACTACCACCGCTTTGAAGAAGATTTGGACCTGTTAAAAGGGTTGGATGCCTATCGGTTCTCCACCAATTGGGCACGAATACTACCTGAAGGGCGCGGCGCCGTTAATCGAGAGGGGCTGGATTTCTATGACCGGCTGGTTGACGCTATCCTAGAGCGCGGCTTGAAGCCATTCTTGACGCTTTATCACTGGGAGCTGCCGGCGGCGCTTGCCGACAAAGGCGGCTGGACGAACCCCGATATTGTTAAGTGGTTCGGGGATTATTCGGATACTGTTTTGGACCGGATCGGGGATCGACTTGAGACCGTCGCAACATTCAATGAGCCTTGGTGTGTTACGTGGCTTTCGCACTTTCTTGGCCATCACGCGCCGGGTGTTCGTGACATTCGCGCCACCGCACGGGCTATGCACCACGTTTTGCTCGCCCATGCCGAAGTGATGGAGCGTATGCGTAACCGTGGGCAAAAAAACCTAGGTATAGTGCTGAATTTTGAATACGCGCAAAGCCTCGACAATTCCGCGGCGAATGTCGCCGCCGCAGCGACCTATGATGCCATTTTCAACCGTTGGTTTATTGAGGCGATTTCAAAAGGCCACTACCCCGCGGAAGCATTGGAGGGCCTCGCTCCTTACCTTCCAGCTGGTTGGGAGAAGGACTTGGAGCGCATCCACCAGCCTTTAGATTGGGTCGGCGTGAATTACTACACACGCCAGAAATTGTCTCACGATCCGGAATCAAACTGGCCTTTCTATAAATCCACACCTGGTGATCTACAAAAAACGGACATGGGATGGGAGATTTTCCCGCAAGGTCTGGGTGAGTTTTTAGGCCGGTTAAAAATGGACTACGTCGGTGACCTTCCAATATACGTGACGGAAAATGGTATGGCGCGGAATGACCATTCCACAGGCGCCTCAGTTGAAGACTTTGAGCGTTGGGATTTCATTCAACAACACCTGAGTGAAATTAAGACGGCGATCAGCAACGGGGTGAATGTTCAGGGGTATTTCTATTGGTCCTTGCTTGATAATTATGAATGGGCGTTTGGGTACGAAAAACGGTTTGGCCTTGTTCACGTTGATTTCGATACGCAAAAACGAACTCCGAAACAAAGCTATCACAAGTACAAAAGCGCCTTCACAAAGAAGCCCTGAAACGGGTGGTAAGTAAGGAAATGCACGAATAACCGAGCCTTCGTAAATCGGCACGATATAGGCTTTTAGCAGTGTTTTATTTGTCGTAATGTTCGCGAATGTAAATGAATTCTAGGGCTAAATTATACAATGGATGCTTCCTCAAAACACCAACACAGCCTTCCGGTTTCGTCCGATGACCTACTAGGTAAATTGAATCTATGGGGCATAGGTTATCAGCGGTACGATCACGTACCATTGCATACCGTAGCGGACTCAAAGTCCGTCCAGCACACGTTTTTGGCGCCTGAAGAAGGTGGCGGGCATATTAAAAACCTCTATCTACGAGATAACAAAAAACGAAACTATCTTGTGGTTTGCGAACAAGACAGGAAGATCGACCTGAAGACCCTTCCGCAATTAATCGGTTCAGGAAGGCTGTCCTTCGGCTCCCCTGAACGATTGATGGAAAATCTTGGAGTTCGGCCGGGCGCAGTAACACCTTTTGCGATGATTAACGGCGTAAATGCTGGTGTAAAACTGTTTATTGATGCTGCCTTATTGGATTGTGAATTGATTTACGTGCACCCGTTAGTCAACGATCGGACCATAGCGTTGACGCCTTCGAGTCTTGAAAAGGTTTTGGCAAAACTGGGATGCCCCTTCGAGCCAATACAATTGGCGTAACGAATTTGTCTTCATCTGTATTGCCAAGTCTGCGATAGAGATAGCAGGTCGTGATCTGTCGAGGTCACCACCCACTTCTCAACAAGGATTATCCCAATGACCAAGCCAAACATTCTGATTATTATGGTCGATCAGCTAAACGGAACACTTTTTCCGGATGGCCCGGTCGAGTGGCTGCACGCGCCAAACCTCAAGGCGCTCGCCGAACGTTCGACGAGGTTTCAGAACGCCTACACCGCGTCGCCTTTATGTGCGCCAGGAAGAGCCAGTTTTATGTCTGGCTTGCTGCCTTCCCGGACCCGCGTTTACGACAATGCGGCCGAGTTCTCATCAGACATCCCGACCTACGCACACCATTTGAGGCGCGCCGGATACTATACCTGCCTGTCGGGCAAGATGCATTTTGTTGGGCCAGATCAATTGCACGGCTTTGAGGACCGCTTAACAACCGACATATATCCCGCTGACTTCGGCTGGACGCCTGACTACCGCAAGCCCGGCGAGCGGATTGACTGGTGGTACCACAACATGGGCTCGGTCACCGGCGCGGGGATAGCCGAAATATCAAACCAGATGGAATATGACGATGAAGTCGCAAGCTTTGCCACACAAAAAATCTATCAGTTATCGCGCGGAAAAGATCAACGGCCGTGGTCACTGACCGTAAGTTTCACGCACCCACATGACCCTTACGTCACACGAAAAAAATACTGGGATTTGTATGAAGATTGCGAACACCTTGACCCCACCGAAGGCCCTTACAGTTTTGACGATTACGACGCGCATTCAAAGCGTATCATGCTGGCAAACGACTATGAGAAGTTCAATATAACCAGCGAAGATGTGCGCAAGTCCCGCCGCGCGTATTTTGCCAACATTTCCTATCTGGACGACAAAATTGGCGCGATTTTGCAAGTGCTTGATGAAACCCGACAAGCGGATAACACAATAGTTGTGTTCGCATCGGACCACGGCGACATGCTCGGCGAAAAAGGGTTGTGGTTCAAAATGAACTTTTTCGAGGGATCGTCGCGAGTACCGCTGATGATATCCGCACCGCAAATGGAAGCACAGTTGATAACGGATCCCGTTTCCACACTGGATGTCACGCCTACACTTGCGGAACTGGCCGGTGCGTCTATGGATGAAGTTATGCCATGGGTGGAAGGGGAAAGTCTTGTTCATCTCGGACAGGGCGGTGAAAGAACATCACCCGTCGCGATGGAATACGCCGCCGAGGCTTCGTATACGCCGCTTGTGTCCCTTCGCTATGGGAAGTGGAAATACAATCGCTGCGCCATCGACCCGGATCAATTATTTGATATGGAAGCCGACCCGCAGGAACGCAACAACCTTGCAAATGACCCCGAACACGTGGGCACCATAAACAGTTTGCGTTCGAAGTCCGAAGCGCGATGGGATCTCGCCGAATTTGACGCCGCTGTTCGTGAATCACAAGCGCGGCGCTGGATTGTCTATGAAGCTTTACGTAACGGTGACTACTTCCCGTGGGATTACCAGCCCCTACAAAAAGCCTCGGAGCGTTATATGCGCAATCACATGGATTTGAACGATCTGGAAGAAAGCAATCGTTTCCCCCGTGGCGAATAGGACCTCGGTGCAGGATGCGTTGACTCTGCGAACGTTGTTCGGGCAGTCAAAGTCAGGACGACAGACTAAGCACGCATTCTGCAACACGGAGGTGAGAATATGACCTACAAAATAAGCAACCGCGTTGCGCGCAGTTATTGGCTTTCAACGCAAGGCTTGGCGCTGACGCCAACCGGCCCCTTGGACACAATGTCGATCATAAAACGACTTGGCTTTGTCCAACTTGATACGATTCAGGTTGTGTCACGCGCGCACCATCATATCATTTGGAGCAGGAATCAAAATTATCGCGAACCGATGATGAACAGGTTATTGGCCGATGACCGCTTGATCTTTGAACATTTCACACATGACGCCTAAGTCATACCAATGGACTTCCTTCCCATGTGGCAAAGGCAATTCCGTCGGAAAAAGGAACAGTTGGACCGATCAAGCTGGTTCAAAGGAATGTTAAACAAAGAGGGCCGCGAGGAGATAAAGGCGCGTATCAAAATCGAAGGCTCCCTATCAACACATGCTTTCGACACAAAAGTATCTGGTCCTAAAAAGATGTGGGCAAGACCCCCGCATAAGCTTGCATTAGATTATATGTGGTATACTGGCGAACTAGCGACCAGCCACAGGGTAAATTTTACAAAGTATTACGAAATAGCCGAGCGTGTCTTTCCCGCCAGTTTACACAACTGTCAATCGCAGAGTAAAAAGGGTCCATGTCGCGGCGTAAAACTGGGCCACTG
>CALCGO010000324.1 GCA_937901055.1 uncultured Rhodobacterales bacterium | reverse complement strand
AGACCGGGGCGGACGCTTCGCTTGCCCCGGCTGCTGAACGGCAAACCCGTTAGGCTGATAAACTCTACGTGCCATGGCAACTGAGTCCCCGCTATTTCAGAGCTCAATGGAGCTTCTCGCTCACTCAATATCCCATTTTAATTCAGGAGATGAACTCGATCGGAAATTGTTGATCCTGCACTTAGCGAATTCTATTGAGCTGTTGTTAAAGGACCTAGTGTTAGATACTGGAGTCTCTATCTATAGCGGACCGAAAGAAACCATTAACATTCATAAGTGCCTGTCGATTTTAAAAGGCCAAGAGGTTGATGTTCCAGTTGTCAACAAGATTGAGTTGTTGATTGATGAGCGCAACGCGCTTCAGCATAGGTTCGGATCACCAAATGAGCTGACCAGCATATTCTATATGGATATTGCCATGAGCTTCTTCAAGGAGGTGTTGGCTCAGCAGTACGATTTGGATTTGGATGAGACCCTAGACGACTTCGCTGACAATCAAGATTTGCTTGTCTTTCGATTGCGGGAGCCGGCAAATGAAAGCGAGTTGGACAATCTGAAAAAGCTTGCCGCTGTCCATCCTCTGGGTGCCTTGTTATCAGCCATGGCATATATGGAAAACGCTGGCCAGGCATTTTGGGAGCAAGTAGGGCTTGATAGCGGGGTGCCAATGCGAAGTATGTCTCTCCTTGCAACTGCGCAGCTGAAACGCGTGGGGATTACAATACCCGAGGATTTGAGGGATGAGTTGAATGAGCTTCGTATGCTCCGAAACCTTGCAGCTCATGGGCGAAAGGACCCGAGCGTAGGAGAGGTAATCCATGGCCTAGATGTCATTGAAAAATATGAAGCATACCTAGCGTCATTGAATTTGGATGAAGTTAGGCCCCTTGTTGAAGAATGGAATCGTAAGCGCCAATTGAAACTTGAAGAGCACCGTCGAAAATTGGAAGAGGAGAGGATGCTGAAGGAGCTTCTTGAATAATTGGATAGTGTTGAACAATGGTTTAAGGTGCAACAGCCTAACCAGGCGTTGCAGCGGACGCGCTTCGCGCGCAGCTGAACGCCAAACCCGTTAGGCTGATAAACTGATGGTTGATCAACTAGAAATTGAAAAAACGCGCCGAGGATTATCCGAGCTGGCAAAAAGGCTCCATTCTGCCTCACTTGTAGCAGGTAAGTTCGCTGGAAAATCCACAAGGCCGGAGATTGAACGTCAATGGATGGATACGGTTTTCCACTCCTATGATTATTCAAACCTGCTCATTCAGTCATTCCTCGAATCGGTTGATTCTCTGAAGGATTTACCAAACGATCGATTTGGGTATTACTCGGGCAAGGTCGCTATCCAGCATTTCCTTGAAATGATTAATGGATTTGAGCAGATTCTCAGCAAGTTCATCAGTATGGACTCCGAGTGCTCCAAGGCATTGGAAGATCGTGTCGCTGGAAAGGTGGATCTGATTGAGAAAGGCTGGGTGGGAGCAACAGGCAAGGGGAAAAAGCTCAAGTCCTCACTCATTAACCAGCTTCAGCACAAGAGTCAGGAGATTGCCTTTATTCGAGAAACGTTTTTTCAGCATGGGCTGATTTCTGATCTTGACAAAGACATCTGGGAGTTCGCATGGAAAATCAGGAATAGCATGCACAGGAATTTTGTTGCGCTGGGAGACATTGATTTCCAGTTTCCGGATATCCGCACTGGAGTTATGTACAAGTTCAAATACTCGAAGGGGCAGGAACTTCATCATCCGGGAGACTATCTTGCATTTTTTGCCATCTCCGAACAGCTAGAGTTCATCCTGATGAAGATCCTCACTGCGAATAAAGTGTAGTATTGCAACAGCCTAACCAGCCGTTGCAGACAGACCGGGGCAGCAAGCTTCGCTTGCCCCGGCTGCTGAACGGCAAACCCGTTAGGCTGATGAGAATAGTATGGAGATTTACGAATAGTAGGTAATCGGAGGCTTCCTCGTATCTGCCAACAAGAGGACATTGCTTGTCAATAACGGCATCCCCAGTAATAATCCTGCCCCTAGGTTTGACCGAGGGAAGGTGGTTGAGATTTCTTCTATTTCCCGTTGTGATCTGTGGAGTCAAAAGAGCGCACTTCTAATAGGCAAGCTACCGCTTTTCTATTAGGAATCGGGTATTGCGAGAACTGTTTCTCTACCGAGGGTTACCCCATTGGGTAATATTCGAAGGGATACTCTGGACAAGTGAGTCACCATCGATTTGGACAACAACTTCACTGGGCCATTCACCATTCTCCAAATCCGAGGGAACGACTGTTGCGAGTATTGATAGAGAACTCTTGGTTGGCGATGGCACTTTAGGACTACTGAAGTCCTCTTCATCGTTACCAAGCCCAAGTTCTTTATTGACTACCTGCAAAATTGGTCCTGAGAATCCATTGGAACGGTTCGCAAACTGAAGAAAAACTCCTGACGGAAACTCGATTGGAATTTCTAGGAAGAAATCAACGCCATCAAGCCCAGTAGGTATCGCAAGGGAGATTGTCGACTTCAAATCTCCAATCATGGCAGAGACAGCAATTTCAACATCGATGGCAACAGTCTTACTACCATCGTCAAAATTAATGCTGGATTTGGGAACAGGGTATGCGTCGACAATCTCAAAATGAGAGTCGTAAGGTTGGCTCAATGTTAAACCCTCAATAGCAGCTTGAGCGTCGATAATCGGTTCTTCAATCCAGATCCGGAGACTCAGATGACTCCCTGGAAGAAATCGGTCACATTCTTCCAATAACGCTGCCCTGGCCCGGATGCGGCTCTCAATCTCAAAATGGATCTCACCAACTGTTAGTGGGGTTGTCATTCCCGCGACATCGCCAAAAATTCGAACACCACCAGGCCCAATCCTTTGGTAAAGGTTAAGTTGAATTGGTAAAGAAATAGTTGATTCTCTAGCAACATTGATAGAGGACTCCCCCAAAACGGCACAACCGCAAGTCCCGCGCAAGTTGTTTATCTCCAAGCCTTCAAGTTTGGGATTCTTGATAAGGAGGCTTGTAGTTACTCGAGTTGATGCTGGAATCAACCCGAGATCCATTCGTTCGACATACGGATTGGAAGAGTCAATTGGGCTACTGTGTCTGTTGAGAACCAGGTAGCGAATACCCCATGTCAAAAGGGCCACAACTGTGCAGGTGACAAAGAAAATTGTAAAGTTTCTCATTAAATCGAAGAATGCATGCGGAGGTCAGAGTCAGAAGTTAATTCAATTTCTCCCGAGGCGACTATCTCACCATCCTCATAGCATGTAACCACATAGAATCCAGGTGCAAGTGCAGGAAGATGTTTTGAGAAATCTTCACCTTCGTCAGGTTTGTCGGTAGATGAGACCACACTTGATGTTCCATCTGCCTCAAAGGTGGTCATCGAGCCTCCGCGCAGTAGGCGCGCCCAACTCCAAATCAGGCCACCTTCCTTATCGTGTACCTGAAAATAATCAATAAGGTGGGCCCTCGGCCCAGAAACATGGAAGGTCAGGCTTGGGCTGTTTGTCGAAAGCCAAATGTCTTCCTCAGCGATTTGCCCTGGAAGCAAATCAAGACGTACTTCACCCCAGCCGGCCTCACTATGTATGGCGATGACTTCGATAGTTCCTGGAGACACTTTGAATACACTGTAACCATCGGCATTAACGCGCAATTTGAAACTCATATCCTGAACAATGCCAACCTCAGGAATTCTATAGAAGATGAATGCGGACTCCTGGTGCCCACTAGCTGTGTCAAAAACGCGCAATCGCAGTTCTGCTGCCGGATTGACTTGAAGGACTACTTTTTCGACTCCAACTGACGCCAGCGAGATTTCAAAACTCGGGGCCCATTCCGAAGGGTAGGAATCTCTTGCTTCATTGTTAGCGAAAACGTGGCCTGTCGAGACCAAGTATTTACCAGGTTTTACGGCGTCGAACAAAACGCCCCCGTCCTTTCCAGTTATTCCAAATCGACGTACGCTGCCCAAAACTGCTGGAATCTTCTCGATAGCCACAGCCACATTCTCCATAAGTAATTTGCTGCCGACTCCAGACTGGACGGTGACCTGAATAGCAGTTGTTGGGAGTTCGATTAAGACGAACTTGGATTCACCCATTTTGATGCCCGAGTCCAGCTGAAAGAGCGTGTTGTCCTTCGAGCCGACTCTCACAATAATTGGTCCTGGAATGAAGTTGCTTATCTCGAAATATCCCAACTCATCGGTAATCGCTTCTGCAGTTTTTACTCCCTTAACGGTGAGCCCCATCACAGGAGTTTCACCACGGAGAACTAATCCAACGACAGAGCATTTTTCTGGGCTTATTGAAATCACCTGCACCGGAAGTTCTGGATCAAGGGTAACAATACGATTCCCAGACAGGTCGTATCCGTTAGGGTTCCAGCTGGCAATTGCAAGAACAGCTTCGTGAACATGAATCGGGATTCTGGCTTGACCTTTTTTGTCGGAAATGAATCGTCCGACCTCCTTCCCATCGGTAAGAGCAATCATTTTTATCTCAGCGCCGCTTGCAGGTGTTCCGCCATCCACCTCAACTTGAATGAGAACTGTTTGCGAATTATCCATTGGGTCAAGCTGGAGCCCTGTTTCACGAGCAATCACTGGGGACTCTTGCAATCCGTCTCCAGGTGACTCCACCGCTGCGGCAAAGTCAACGTCCGCAAGAGGGTCTATGTCCGCAGTGTGAGAATTCGCGAAATAAATAATGCCCGCAACAATGGAAACAATGGCAACAAAAAATAGAAGATTTTTCAACGAAATGGGGTGTGTTATGGGAAAGAATCCAATCAGGGCAAAGGATGAGGGCGGTTCGTTCCCTAGGTGTCCATACCCTTTTCTTCATGCAAACTGTGCCGGTGCGCTCAAATGGTATTGCGAGCGCCGGCACAGTTGTTTAACGACTCAGGAAAATAGAAGGGTTATACCTCTGGGCAGAGCGAACACTCGTACGACCAAGGAATGGTGAGGAGTAATGGTGAACCATCCTCAATGGCACCATAAAATTTAAGACTCCCGGAGGCTATTGAATTAGGGCCGCATGGGGTCTTTGCACTCTTATGTCCGTTCATTCCTACGCTCAACCCTCCGAAATACCAAGTGTGCAATACTCCTCCTCCATCACTAAAAGTCACTTTCCTGACCGCACCCAAATTCCAGGAGGCAGCGAGGACAAATTTCACGTCGCAGTCTCTCTTCGGTGGGCAAACAACATCTATTCCTCCATATTGCAAAATCGTTGGAGTAACTGAAGCAGAAATAATACCGTTGCCACTGCCAGAGCCGCCAGATGCAGCAAGGGGGCATCGAGTGTAAAGGGCTTCGTTGATAGGGACAGCTGCCGCCGCGGCGGGGAAAAGAAGCCCAATGCTCAAGCCAATCATAACGCTGAGTGGTATGAAGTAATTCATTAATTTGGTTCTAAAAGATTAAGTAGACGTGAATTGAGTTGCGAAGGGCGTATTCCAAACGTCCTTCTTGATGTAGGGCAGCCTACCATTCCCTTGCCATCATGGAAATAAAATTGGGTTGTTATTCTGAGAAGGGATCCGGGGTTTGAAATAAAGCGTAGTCAGCGGCCGCCTATTAAACGGCTTAGTACAATCGTAGAGGGTTTGTGGTAGCTAATAGGGTTAATCAACGTTTACAGCCTAACCAGCCGTTGCAGTCAGACCGGGGCGGACGCTTCGCTTACCCCGGCTGC
>CALCGO010000323.1 GCA_937901055.1 uncultured Rhodobacterales bacterium | reverse complement strand
CGACGCTTTTCCTCGGTGAAATCGCCGACTTCTATGAACGCCTATGGTGGTGGGACGTTTTCATCCACGGCGGGGCCGCCATCGGGTTTGGCTTAATCGGATTCATCGTGATTTTGATGCTGTTTCGCGATAATAAATATGCAGCACCACCAGTTGCGCTATCGTGGTTCGCATTCTGTTTCGCAATGACACTAGGGGTTATATGGGAGATTTTCGAATTCGGCATGGATGAGTTGTTCGGGCTAAATATGCAAAAATCCGGCCTTGCCGATACGATGTACGATTTGATTGTCGACACCTTCGGCGCCTTTGTCGGTGCCGCAGCCGGATTCTTTTACCTTAAAGGGCGGTGGTTCGGTGGTTTGGCCGGAATGATCCACGAGTTTGTCGAAACCAATCAGGACCTGTTTGACAAAGAAGAATGAAGATCACAACGTAATGCGTTGAGAAACCTTGATGTCTGCATATATCGGCAAGTGATCCGAGGCTACGCGCGACAAGTCCGAGTGATGCACCGCGCCCTTCAACAAATCCAGATCATTACGCAAAATTATTCGGTCAAGCGAGGCAACTGGCCGCGAGGAATGAAAGCTCGGGCCGGGGGTTGCAATGGTATAGTCGTCACCGAATTCTTCAAGGCTGCCGCCGGGGCGCCATTCATTCAGATCACCCATAATAAGTGTTGGGATTTGCGCGTTAAGACGTTGGATTTGGTTGGTTACCGCCCGAATTTGCTGGCGACGAAACGTGCGCATCAAGGCCAGATGCATCCCGACGATACGCAAATGTTCGCCGTGCAGATAGACGTCTGTGGATATCGCTCCGCGCGGTTCCAACACCGGAATATCGTGCCGACGTTCAACCATGACTTCGGCGTCTTTGCGCACCAGCATTGCGTTGCCGTGCCAGCCAATGCTGTCAGGGCGGGTTGCGATCTCGACAACTTTAAGGTCGGTTTCACGCTCGATCATCTCGCGTGGAATGGTCGTTTCACGCAAACCACTGCGGCGGTCGACCTCTTGCAAAGCCACCACGTCAGCATTGATTTCATTGAGAATTTCAACAATACGCTCGGGCCTGCGCTTACGATCAAGCCCAACGCTTTTGCGAATATTGTAAGATGCTACCCGGATCACTGCTCGCTCCGTAATTTTTTGTTATATCCCTTATATGGGTATCACGAGCATGTATTTCAATTCATCGCCGTCTGCGCCGCCGCCCACTTTCGCCCGATTGCTTGACGTTGAAAGAAACGTCAGGAATATCAACGATCTCGTTTAGCAACGGAAACGGGTCGGTTGCATGAGGAATGCTGGAAGCATTGACGAAATGATCCTGAAACTTCGGTTCAATCGCCGTTTCAATCTTGTCGATCTCATGCACAACCCGTTCGATTTCGCGCCGTGCAGAGACATTCAACAACGCAATTCGGGCACCTGTACCCGCCGCATTTCCCGCCGAAACCACGTTTTCCACGGGGCAATCCGGTATCATCCCCAATATCATCGCGTGCTTGGCAGAGATATGCGCCAAACGCCCCCGCCAGTGTGACATGGTTAACGGTATCAACGCCCATCTTGTCCATCAACAACCGCGCGCCTGCATAAAGTGCGGCCTTTGCCAGTTGTATGGCCCGAATATCGCCGTTGGTAACCGTGATCAAGGGGCCACCATTGGCAGTGGCATCGTGCAGAACATACGAATTCGTGCGCCCATCAACGATACACCGTTCGGTTCCCGTTTGTTCAGCCGACCCGATCAAGCCACCCGCATCCAACAACCCTGCAATCCGCATCTCGGCAATCACTTCGATAATGCCGGACCCGCAAATGCCGGTGATACCGCTAGCAAGCGTCGCGGCCTCGAACCCTTCCTCGTCAGACCAAAGATCACAGCCGATAACCTTGAAGCGTGGTTCTTTAGTCACCGGATCAACCCGCACGTTTTCAATCGCACCGGGTGCGGCACGTTGACCCGAAGAAATCTGCGCGCCTTCAAATGCCGGACCAGTGGGGGAGGAGCAAGCCAAAACCCGATCCTTGTTCCCCAGTAAAATTTCTGCATTGGTACCCACATCTACGATCAACATCAGATCGTCGGAGCGATAGGGGGCTTCGGACAACGCCACAGCCGCCGCATCAGCGCCCACATGGCCTGCTATACATGGCAAGATATACAGGCGCGCCTCGGGGTGCATAACCATGTCCACCTCGCTCGCCCAAAGCGATACCGCGCCTGAGCTTGCCAAAGCGAAGGGCGCTTGGCCAAGTTCAACGGGATCAATACCAAGGAACAGGTGGTGCATGACGGGGTTGCCGACCAGAACTGCCTCGACGATCAGCTCGCGGTCAATCTCGGCTTCGGTTGAGACCTGCACGATGAGCGCATTCATCGATTCCCGTACCGCGCGGGTCAACTCGACCTCGCCACCGGGGTTCATCATTACATAAGAAACGCGGCTCATCAGGTCTTCGCCAAAACGAATTTGTGGGTTCATGATGCCAGAAGACGCCACAACCTCGCCACTTTGCAAATCACACAAATGCGCCGCAATCGTCGTGGACCCCAGATCAATCGCTAACCCGTATATGGAGCCTTCATAATACCCGGGCCAAACCTGCATGATATGCGAGGAGCCACTTTGCGCCGTATGAACCGCGCAAGTAACTTTCCATTTACCCTTGCGAAGGGCCGGTTGTAACAGTTGCAAAGTACGCAAATCGCTGCCAGCGACATCCAGATCCCATTGTTCCTTCAGCGCCTTTTGCATGCGCTCCAGATCACCCGAAGGTTCGTGCATGTCGGGTTCTTGCACCTCGACATAATAAAGTTTCGTGGCCGGTTCCATCGTAATTTCACGGGCTTC
>CALCGO010000322.1 GCA_937901055.1 uncultured Rhodobacterales bacterium | reverse complement strand
AGTTGCGCAAAGAGCTGGAGGCCTTAGGCGAGGTCGATCTGGATGCGGATCAATTGCGACTGGCGCGAACGTTATTTGCCCGCGCGTTGGAAACACCGGGCGGGCTGAAAATTCAAACGATCCACTCGTTCTGCGGTGGGATATTGCGGCGATTCCCGCTGGAAGCTGGCGTCTCGCCGCAATTCGTGGAGATGGAGGAACGGCAGGCCAAACAGCTGCGATCCGAGATTCTGGAAGAGATAGCGATTGATAATGGCGCTGTTTTTGACGGCATCGCGTGGCATTTGACTGGCGACGATACGGACGGGCTGCTGGATGGTATCCTGAAGTTGCGAAGCGCGTTCGGGACGTTTGACCAAGACGCAGTGGCGCGCGCGCTTGGGTATGAGCTTGGGCTTACGGACGAAGGTATACTCGTTGCTGTGATGCAGGGACTGAGCAATGGAGATATAGATCGACTAGCAAAGGCCATGTCGGAAGGGAAACTAACCGATCAACGCCATGCTGCGAATATTGTGTTGGGGCATAGGGCCGCTGCGACAGAGGCGCTAAACCTTTACGAGAAAATATTTTTTGTTTCTAGCGGCGAACCACGGAAAGGAAGTTTTCCAACAAACGATGTGAAGAAAGCCAATCCTTGGGTGCCCGACATGCTTGACGTACTCAAAGACCGCATGGTGATCGCGCGGGATCAACGACTGGCACGGCAAGCGTTTGAACGCACGCGCGCGCTGCATGGTTTTGCAGGTGAGTTTCTCGGGCGGTATGATCGTCGCAAGGCGCTGTTGGGTAAGCTGGATTTTGAGGATTTGATTGAAAAGACACGGTCGTTGCTGGCGCGCTCCAACATGGCGGCTTGGGTTTTGTATCGGCTGGACGGCGGAATTGATCACATTCTGGTGGATGAGGCACAAGACACGTCGCCCGCGCAATGGGATATTGTGCGGATTTTGGCGGAGGAGTTTCACGCAGGCGTGGAGGATCGTGAAACGGCGCGAACTGTTTTTGTTGTGGGCGACGAAAAACAGTCGATTTATTCATTTCAGGGGGCCGATCCGAAAGCTTTCGGAAAGATGCGGACGCTGTTCATGGATCGGCTCGCACAGGTTGCACAAACGCTGCATCAAACCGAGCTGTTGTATTCTTTCCGCTCCGCCACGCCTGTTTTGGCGGTAGTGGATAAGGTGTTTACCGGGGACGCGCGCGAGGGGCTGGAAGGCGAAATTCTGCATCGTGCTGTGAAAGACGACCTGCCCGGTCGGGTGGAGCTTTGGCCGTTTGTCGAAAAGCCCGAAAAACCCGAGGAGAACCCATGGTACATGCCGGTAGATTCGCGAACTCCGGATGACCCGCGGTTGGTTTTGGCCGACGCTGTCGCTGCGCGTGTGGCAGGGCTGATCAAGACGCGGCATGTGCTTCCGGGGTCTGGGCGCGCTGTCACGGCAGGGGATTTCTTGATATTGGTGCAAAGTCGAGGACCATTGTTCCATGCTATCATCAAAGGAATGAAGGCGTATGGGGTCGATGTGGCGGGGGCTGATCGACTGAAAATTGTCGAGGAGATGGCGGTTAAGGATTTGTTAGCCGTGCTGCAGTTTTTAGCGACGCCGGACGACGACCTGTCACTGGCGGCGGCGCTGCGTTCACCTTTGTTTGGGTTGTCAGAACGGGATTTATACATATTGGCGCAGGGCCGAAAAGGGACGTTGTGGCAGTCACTTTGGGCGCATCGGGCCGATTGGCCGGAGGCTGTCGAGATGCTTGATAAACTGCAGGGGCAGGCAGATTTCTTGCGGCCATATGATCTGTTGGAACAGGTACTAACAAAACACGACGGTCGGCGTCGGTTGGTCGCGCGCCTTGGACACGAAGCTGAGGATGGAATTGACGAGTTGTTAACGCAATCGTTGCGCTACGAAAGCGTTGAGGCCCCTTTGCTAACCGGCTTTCTAGGCTGGATCAATTCGGATGAGGTCGAGGTTAAACGCCAGATGGATGCGGCCGGTGACCGCGTTAGGGTGATGACGGTGCACGGCGCAAAGGGGTTGGAAGCACCAATTGTGATATTGCCGGACACGACGAAACGGGCTGAAGGGCGACATGCCCCCAGCGTTGTTTCGGTCGATGAACTGCCAATCTGGCGGGCGGGAACTTCGCCGAATTCGATTGCTGCGGTCGAAGAGGCGCGGAAACAACTGGTTCGTGAGGAGGCGCGGCGATTGTTGTATGTGGCCCTGACGCGGGCGGAGCAGTGGTTGATCGTTTGTGGTGCGGGCACTTTGAGTAAGGACGGCGAAAGCTGGTATCAAAGGGTGGAAGCTGCGATGCAAGAGTGCGAGGCGGAGGCGATCTCCGCGCCTGAAGGGCTATCGGGGGAGGCGATGGTGCTGACACATAACTGGAGCGACGCGCAGGCGGATCCGCAGATGAAAAGTGTGGTCGAAAAGACCATATCGCCGGAATATCTGCGAACCCCTGCGCCATTGCCGGACCGCGAAGCCATGACGCTCTCGCCGTCGCAACTGGGCGGCATGCATGCTTTGCCGGGCGAGGGGGATGATGAACAGGCTGCGATGAAACGCGGTAGTCAAATTCACCTATTGCTAGAGGTCCTGCCTGATATCGCGCCGGAAGATCGTGCCGAAGCAGCTGAACGCGTGTTGGATACGGATGACTGGTTGGACGTGTTTGAAGAGGTTAAAGACGTGCTCGACGCGCCAGATTTGACGAAGATTTTCGCCAAAGACGTGTTGGTAGAAGTGCCTATAACCGCGAAGCTCGACGAGTTGGCTGACGCGAGGGTGTTAGGTCGGATCGACAGGTTGGTGGTTTCGGACGACGAAGTCTTGGCTGTAGATTTCAAATCCAATCGCCAAATTCCCGTTTCACCGGAGACTACGCCCGAAGCTATTTTGCGGCAAATGGGGGCATATCGGGCCGTGCTGGCGCAGGTTTATCCGGGCCGGACGGTGAAAACCGCGATTGTGTGGACGGATCGCGCAAAATTGATGGAATTACCGGAAAAAGTAACTTCGGACGCGCTGTTGCGGGCGGCTTCTTCTTGACGGTTCATGCAAGCGTACTTAGTTTACATTCAGAAACGAAAATGTTTGATCAGGAGAAGCCAGATGGCAACCGTTAAAGTTACAGACGCGACATTCGAAGCCGAAGTCGTGAATTCCGATATCCCCGTAATCGTCGATTTCTGGGCGGAATGGTGTGGCCCATGTAAGCAGATCGGGCCAGCTCTGGAAGAGTTGTCCGACGAATATGAGGGCAAAATCAAGATCGCAAAAGTTAACGTTGACGAAAACCCCGGTGCCCCAAGCCAGATGGGTGTTCGCGGCATTCCGGCACTATTTATGTTTAGCGGCGGCAAAGTTGTGTCGAATAAAATAGGTGCGGCCCCGAAAGCCAACCTGAAGAGCTGGATTGACGAAACTATCTGATAGTTTCTACGAATTTTTGTATAGGGCCGTGACGTCGTCGCGGCCCTTTTTCGTTTCTGGGGTTTCGCACCGCGAAATTCTATGATCGAGTGACGCCAACGAACCTGTTTGTTTCGAGGTGATCACATGAACAACAATCTTAAAACCGGCGGCCAGTTGTTGGTTGAATGCTTGCAAGCGCAAGGTGTGACACGGGCATTTGGTGTGCCCGGAGAAAGCTATCTGGCGGTACTTGATGCGCTGCACGACGTGCCCGAAATCGAACTGATTGGCAACCGAAACGAGGGGGGCGCGGCCTACATGGCGGCAGCTCACGGGCAGCTCACCGGGCAACCGGGGATTTGTTTTGTGACGCGTGGACCG
>CALCGO010000321.1 GCA_937901055.1 uncultured Rhodobacterales bacterium | reverse complement strand
CAATACGATTACCGCTGTAATCGCAGGGACAAAGGTTTGAATTTCTGGCACAAATAAGCGATGTTCCAGTTTTACTAAATCGAGTATTGCTGTCACAACACCTACGATAACGCTGGCAATCAGGGCTTGCCGGATTTCTTTAGATGGCAATGTCTGATTAGCAACGACTACAGTTAGGATGACAGTGGTAAGCCCGAAGATCAGGCCAATATTCGATATTAGTAAGGCTGCTGCAGGGAAGATAATTAGCATGCCGATGATAATTGTCCAAATGCCGGCCTTGATATTTCCTGCACGAATGGAACGCGTGGCTGCGAATGTTGCCACTGTGAAAACTGCTATCACGCCTGCCAAGGCATACATCTGCCAGACATTCATCTGGAATGCGATGAAAAGATAGAAGGCAGTTACTACGATGGCTGCGCCAAAGATAATCAAGCCTATTCGAGAAGCACTGTTTTCTGCTTCTTTGTTCTTTTCTTCGGCAGAAAGATCTTCGTTTGTGGGTAAGATATTATGTTCAGTCATTTTGTAGCTCCTGATTGCTTACTCAGCAGGCGTATCTTCGGGTTCAGTTACTTGGTTATTATCTTGGGACTGTTCCGGATAGGAGGAAACGGGTTCTGTGAGCGTATCACTGGAAGCCGATTGAATACTGGCTTTTACACGTTTTGCGCCAATCGCGGTGCCAAGTTCTCGAATAGCGGTTTGTAATGTGTCTTCAATGGATGTGGTGCGTTGGATGCGTTGACCAATTACGTTGACGAGTGATTCCAACTCGGCCTGTTTTTGTGTTTCGCTGTAGCGGAGTGCGTTTTGTAGCGCGGTTGCTACCTGCGCTGCGAGGGTCATTTGGATGTTGGCGTCTTCTTCCGTGAAAGCGTTCAGGTGTTCTGACTGTACATCGAGAACGCCGAGGAGTTCATCTCCTACGATCATTGGAACAGCCAACTCAGCGCGGGTATCGGGTAGCTCTATGTTGGGCAACCAGCCGGGTTCGTTTCGTACGTCGTTGACGATAACCGGTTGTCTTGTGCGGGCGGCGAGGGCGACCAGGGATTGTTCCTGGCCCATTGGGATGACGGTTGTGCCGTGTGTGCCCTCGTGTTCCTGGCCTTCTTTGTAGCCACAAGCGACGATTGCGAGTTCTTCGGCAGCTTGGTTGTATGTGAATACGTGGGCATGGTAGAGATTGAAGCCACGCTGGGTGAGTTGCACCATGTTGGCGAGCATTTGCTCGGGGTCACGGATTGTTGATGTGGCTGTACTGACCGTTGCGACGGTTGCAAGGTCCTTTGTACGGGCTGCAACTCGTTCTTCCAGACCGCCCAGCGTTTCTTGAAGTTGCGCGGTCATGGTGTTGAAGGTATGGGTCAGGGTACCGATCTCATCCTCACTATCGGTGGCAAGCCGCAGGTCAAGGTTGCCTGCGGCGACTTGGGTCGCGGTATCGTTCAGGCTTAGGATCGGTTCGACGAAGCTGAGTGCGAAGCGTGTTCCGAGGAAGACGGCGATGGCACCGACCAGCAAGGCTGCCAAGCCGATGATGACGCCCAATCCACCTGCTAGTTTATTGATTGGAACCAGAACTTCGCTCTGGTCCATCTCGGTCATCATGGCCCAGACCACACCATCGGGATGTGCGGCATCCGGTGTTTGAATCTCAAGAGGTTTCCAGACACTGAGCACGGGCAGGCCGCGGAAGTCGATAATTGTTCCTTGGCCTGAGTTGCCGGCGAGAGCTGAGCGTACAGCCTCGGTTTCTACTGCGAAATCGGGGTTGAGCACAGTGCTTTCGACACCAAATAGTTCAAGGAAACGGGTATCCATACGGCCGAGAAAATCCTGGC
>CALCGO010000320.1 GCA_937901055.1 uncultured Rhodobacterales bacterium | reverse complement strand
CCCAACATCAGAACATTGGAATAAATCGCATCGCCCAGGAATTTTTCAGCCAATTTGGTGGCATCCAACATCGACAGTGCATCCTCGCCCACGCGGGCTTTCAACGCGATACTCATTCGGTCGACTGGAAGGTTGAACTCAGAATTCATGGTGAATTCGCCAGTGATAATCTGATGCGAATTACAAACAGCCTTGCTCCGACCTCGTGTCATCAATCCCAGCGTTTTCGCGCCCGAGGTTGTCACCAGATCACCGCCAATAACCGCGTCCGCCTCGCCCACCGCGACACGGATCGCTGAAATATCGTCTGGTGTAGAGGCAATCCGGCAATGGATGTGCACCGCACCACCCTTTTGGGCCAGTCCAGCCATCTCCATCATGCCAACGCCTTTACCCTCAAGATGCGCGGCCATGCCCAATAGTGCGCCGACCGTCACAACGCCCGTACCACCTACACCCGTAATCACAACATTATGAGTGCTGTTGATAGTAGGCAGAATCGGTTCGGGCAACGTTGGCAACGTCAACTCAGCCTTTGCAGGTTTTTTGACTTGCGCGCCTTCCAGCGTCACGAAACTTGGGCAGAACCCGTTGAGACAGGAAAAGTCTTTGTTGCAAGACGATTGATCAATCTCGCGCTTGCGGCCAAGTTCGGTTTCAAGTGGCAGAATTGAAACGCAATTTGATTGCACTCCACAATCTCCACAGCCTTCGCAAACATCTGGGTTAATAAACACCCGTTTGTTGGGATCCGGGAAATTGCCACGCTTGCGGCGGCGACGTTTTTCGGCGGCACAAGTTTGGATATACACAATCGCAGAAACGCCTTCGACTTCGCGCATCCGTTTCTGCACTTCCATCAAATCGCGACGTTCGGCTGTTTCGACACCTTTGGGCAAAGCGGCAAAATCCACGTCTTCTTTTTCATCATATACGACAACAAGCTTTTTCACCTGCATCGCGACAAGTTCGTGCGCAATCTGGGCGGCGCTCAGATCGCCTTCATTGTGTTGACCACCGGTCATCGCAACCGCGTCATTGTACAAAATCTTGTAAGTCATATTCACATCACCCGCCGCAATCGCTGCGCGGATCGCTTGAATACCCGAGTGATTATATGTGCCATCGCCTACGTTCTGGAATACATGGTCAGTCTTGGAAAAAGGAGCCTCCCCAATCCAGTTCGCCCCTTCGCCGCCCATGTGCGTGAAACCCAACGTCTCGCGATCCATCCACTGCACCATATAGTGACAACCAATGCCCGCGTAAGCCCGTGATCCTTCTGGCACTTTGGTCGAAGAATTGTGTGGGCAACCCGAACAAAACCACGGCAGGCGTGACGCGATTTCTTCTGCGTTATCTGCCTTCGCGGCATCATCCAGCACTGCTTTAGACTTGATCAGGGTCGCGCTGTCCAACCCCTCATCGGTCAGAACATCACCAAGTTTACGCGCAACTCCGACAGGGTCCAACGCGCCTTTGACCGTGAACAGCACGTCGCCGTTCTCTTTCTTCCAGCCGATCACGCGACGACCGCGACGATCATCAAAAATCGCTTCTTTGATTTGCACTTCGATCAGTTTGCGCTTTTCTTCAACGACAATGATCAGGTCCAACCCTTCGGACCATTCGCGGAAACTGGTCATGTCCAGCGGCCAAACCATTCCGATTTTGTAGGTGGTAATTCCAAGACGAGTCGCCTCGGCCTCGTCAATCCCGAGAAGGTCCAGCGCATGTACCGTATCCAGCCAGCTTTTGCCCGACGACACGATTCCAATTCGCGCATTTTCGTTACCCAGAACCCGCTTGTCGATCTTGTTGGCCCGCGCAAATGCCTCTGCTGCGAAACGTTTATAATCGTGCAGGCGCGCTTCCTGTTCGGTGCGGTCATCCACCAATTTGATGTTCACACCACCTTCAGGCATCTCAAAATCCGTCGGTTTGACAATCTTCATACGGTTCGGGTCGCCGTCGACCACTTCGGTCACTTCGATGGTGTCTTTCACACTTTTCAAGCCGACCCAACAACCGGAATACCGGCTAAGCTCCCAACCCAAGATGCCGTAATCCAACAGCTCCTGCACACCGGCAGGCGACAGGATCGGCATAAGTGCGTCGACCAACGCGAATTCGGACTGGTGTAGAACGGTCGAGCTTTCGCCCGTGTGGTCATCGCCCATAATTGCCAGAACGCCGCCATGTTCCGCCGTACCCGCCATGTTCGCATGTCGGAACACATCGCCCGTACGATCGACGCCCGGACCCTTGCCGTACCAGAACCCGAACACGCCGTCGAACGTCCCTTCGCCACGTAAATTTGCTTGCTGTGAACCCCAAAGCGCGGTGGCCGCCAGATCCTCGTTCAATCCAGGCGAAAACTTGATATCGGACGCTTTTAGTTGTTTTTCGGCCCGTTCCATCTGCATATCAACGGCCCCTACCGGAGATCCGCGATATCCGGTCACATAGCCTGCCGTGTTCAATCCGGCCTCCGCGTCCCGCGCCTTTTGCATCATTGTCAGACGAACAAGCGCTTGCGTGCCGTTCAGCAACACGAAGCGTTTCGACAGATCGTAGCGGTCGTTCAAAGATACAGATTGCAGGGTCATGTTGGGCCTCCTCACAGCATTTTCTGCAGTATAGGTCAGAAAGCTTGACCCAAACAATACAATTTTTCGCGACGTCGCGTGAAACCTGTGCTTTAGTATCACATAAATTGTGTCTATAGTGTTTGAAATACACAAAATCATTAAAAACAAGCGCTTAAAACAAGTCGCGAGGAACAAGATGGACTGGGACAAGCTAAGAATTTTCCACGCAGTTGCCGAGGCCGGCAGCCTGACGCGCGCGGGCGAAGTCTTGCACCTATCTCAATCCGCCGTCAGTCGGCAGGTTAGCGCACTAGAGGAAAACTTGAATGTCATGCTTTTCCACCGCCACGCACGTGGATTGATTCTAACCGAACAGGGGGAATTGCTGCTGGATGCAACGCGGTCCATGTCCAAAAGGCTGGAAACCGCGACCGCACATATCAAGGATAGCAAGGACGAGATTTTTGGAAACCTGCGCGTCACAACTACAACCGGTTTCGGAACGCTGTGGCTGGCCCCGCGCCTTGGGCATTTGTACGAAAAATACCCTGAACTAAAAATTGACTTAATGCTGGAAGAACGGGTGCTGGATTTGCCGATGCGCGAAGCGGACGTTGCTATCCGCATGAAAGAACCCAGCCAAGCCGACCTGATCCGTCGCCGCTTGATGGACGTGGACATGAAACTTTACGCCTCCCGCGATTATCTCGAGAAATACGGGACGCCCGAGACCACCGACGATCTGGTTAACCACCGGTTAATTTCACACAACTCTACCTCGCCGCAAGTAAGTGCCGGCGCCGAGTGGACAGCGCCGTTCTTGCAGGCAAACGGCAAGTCGGTCTTAACGGTGAACAACTATTTCGGTATTCTTCAAGCTGTTCTGCACGGCCTTGGAATTGGCGCGTTACCCGACTATGTCACGGTCGATTCCCCTGAACTTGTGCGAGTCCTCCCAAACGACAGCAGCCGCCCGATTCCCGTTTATCTTGCTTACCCAGAAGAGCTAAGACACTCCAAACGCGTTGCGGCCTTCAGAGACTTCGTGCTGGAAGAAATCAAAGATTATCGCCAGAAAGCTCGCGAAACCCCTTAATTTCATACTTTTTCCACTATTCGGGGGTAGCTATGCACTCAGGTGATAACGGGTATGCGTGATTTATATCAAGTTTTTCTTGAACGTATGAACACCGCTACCTATATCACTTCTTGAAGCGGCTGACTTGTTCAGTCGGCTTCATACCTCCCTGTTGGACTTGGGCCGAGCATTGCTCGGCCTTTTTTTTGCCCTCTAGGAAATCTGATTTCTCGAACTCCAGCCAAAAGACTCAATAAACCGTGTTTGACCCGCCAATCACATGCGCGAACGAACCCGAAACGTTGTCCCTGACGTGCCCCATATCGGCCAAATCTTCGCACATTGAATTCTGCGCCTTGAAAAGTCGACCTTCGGAACTTTCTTCGATGACCGAGGCATAATGAAACTCGTGCCCCATCAAACCACCACTCCACGGCACATTGGCCAACGGAGCCAGCCGACGGTAGCCCAGATTCAACTTACGAACCGCAAAGCTCGTGCTGACTGGTAAGAACCCCAGCATCCGATGCGCCACACCGTCTGCATCCGTCAGGCTTTCGCCCAAGGTCATGTACCCGCCACACTCCCCATAAATCAGCGCTCCAAGATGTTTTGCAGCGAGCATCCCCGACGCGAACGCGCCATTCTGTGCCAACCTGCCGGCATGTAGTTCAGGATACCCACCCGGCAAAAACACCGCATCGGCATCGGCTGATGGCCCCTCGTTGTTCAAAGGCGAGAAGGTCGAAACCTCGGCCCCGGCCAACCGCCAATCGTCCAACATATGCGGATAGGCAAAAGCAAACGCAGCATCGCGTGCCACTGCTATCCGAGACCCGATCGGAGGCAACCCAGCTACGCGGGTTCCGGTATCGGTCGGAGCAGCTATTTCGGCTAACGCGTCAAGATCGACATTGGCCACGATAAGGGCCGCAGCCGCCTCGATAAATCCTTCAAGGTCATCATGCTCTTGCGCCTGAACCAGCCCCAAATGTCGTGACGGTGCTTTCAGTGACTTCGTCCTAGGCACCGCCCCGAACACCGGAATACCGATCGAACTGATCGCGTTGTTAATAATCGCACCGTGCCGCGGTGAACCGATTTGGTTAAGAATAACTCCAGCGATTTTCACCGACGGACGAAGGCTGGCTAGCCCATGCACAATTGCCGCTGCCGTTTGTGATTGCTTGGCGGCATCCAAAACCAAGACGACAGGCAAGTCCAATGCCTCCGCCAAATCCGCAACGCTTCCACGCCCCATCGGATCGTTTACGTCAGGCGCGCCATCAAACAGGCCCATAGCCCCTTCAACGATCATAAGTTCCCCGCCTTGCGCACCGGCGAGCCCACGCAATTGCGAGCGTGGCATCGCCCAAGCGTCCAGGTTTATGCAATCCGCGCCACTAGCGGCGTTGTGGAATTGAGGGTCAATATAATCCGGCCCGCTTTTGGCCGATGTGACATGCACGCCATGTCTTCGAAAAGCCCGTAACAAGCCCAGTGTTATCATCGTCTTGCCCGCACCCGAGTGCGGAGCCGCAATGATGAACCCTCTCAAATGCCACGCCAGTTCAGTTGTTCACGCAACAAATTTCCGCGCCCGATACTGACAATCGCGGGTGCGCCAATTCCGCTGGCCGCAATATCATCCGCCGCCCGCTCCAAAGTCGTCTCAACCACCTGCATATCGGGCAGCGTAGCATTTGATACTACCATAACCGGATCATCCGCAGGGCGGCCCGCCGCAATCAACTTCTGAGAGGTTTCACCCATATTCCGCATGGCCATATACATAACAATCATGCCAGCCTTCGCGGTTGCGATCCAATCGACATTGTCCGGCGACAGCCCGCGTTTATCATGCCCCGTCAGGAATATGACCGAGGAGTTAACTTCTCGCGAAGTAACCGGAACACCGGCATAAGCTAGCCCGCCAATCCCCGCTGTAATCCCTGGAATAATCCGGAACGGAATGTTTGCGGCCACCAGATCCAGCGCCTCTTCAGCGCCACGACCAAACATAAACGGATCCCCGCCTTTCAGACGTAAAACACGTTTCCCAGCACGCGCGTATTCGATCAGTCGCGCATTAATGTCCGGCTGTGTGGGAGAAGGTTGCCCTCCTCGTTTTCCCAAAAGTACTAACTCCGCGCCACTCCGCGCGAAACTTAACACTTCAGCGCTTACCAATGCGTCATGCACCACCACATTGGCCTGTTCCAACGCATTAACGGCGTGCAAGGTCAACAACCCCGCATCACCTGGGCCAGCGCCAACCAACCAGACTTCGCCAGCCGGAAATGTGGGTAAACCCTTCACGCTTTCACTTTCGGTCGCAATACATGCGGGATCGCAGGGTCGTACAACGCAGAATCCTTGAAATCTTGCTGGTTCTCAAGCGCGGGGCCAATAAAGATCAACGCCGTTCGTGTAATCTTCTCGGCTCGCACCTTGGCGTGAATGTCTTCCAACGTGCCCCGAATTATCAGCTCATCGGGCCAACCCACGCGGTAAGCCACGACGACCGCGCAGTCATCACCATAAAACGGCGCTAGCTGTCGACGGATATCGCGCAACGCCCTAATACCGAGGTGGATAACCAACGTCGCACCCGTACGCCCGAAATTCTCCAACGTTTCGCCCGATGGCATGTCGGTGGATTTCATCGACACCCGCGTCAACACGATGGACTGCGCGATTTCCGGAATGGTCAACTCCTGCCCCATCGCAGCCGCCGCCGCTGAATAAGCCGAAACTCCCGGCGTAATATCGTAAGGGATTCCCTCGACCTTCAGACGCCGGATTTGCTCGGCGATCGCACCATAGAGCGCAGGGTCACCAGAATGCACCCGCGCTACATCTTCACCGCGTTTATGGGCCGCTACAATCTCCGCATGTGTATCATCCAGCGTCATTGGAGCCGTATCCAGCACCCGCGCGCCCTCGGGAGTAAAGGCCACGACAGCCTCGGGCACCAAGGACCCCGCATACAAGCAAACAGGGCAACTCTCGATCAAACGGCGGCCCTTAATCGTAATCAAATCAGGATCCCCCGGACCCGCGCCGATAAAATGCACCGTCATAGCAAACTCCCCAACTTCTCTTTTGCCCAAATACTCACTTCGCCAAGTCCCCGTCGATTTTACGCGCATAACCCCGTGGCGTATACATCCGCGGTCCTTCGCCCAATTCCGCCAACTTCGAATGCGAGGAACCAACCAATACCACCGTCAACATATCCACTTCATCGACCTCAAGCTCACTAAGCTTGCGATACCGCACAAACTCTTCTGGCCGCCCAAGGCTAGACGCCAGCATAACAGGTGTATCCGCAGGGCGATGTTGCAACAATATATCTCGCGCTTCAGCCAACAATGTGCGGCGACGCATTGAAACCGGATTGTAGAAGGCGATCACAAAATCCCCTTCCGCAGCGGCCTTCAACCGTTTGAGAATGTCCTCACGCGGTGTCAAAAGGTCCGACAGCGATATCGCGCAGAAATCATGCCCAAGTGGCGCCCCCGCCCGCGCTGCAGCACCTTGAAGGGCAGAAACACCGGGCGTTGAAACCACCTCAACTCGCTTGGCGGCATCCGACACGCCCAGTGCATCGGCATCGCGATCCAGCAATTCAAACACCAACGCGCCCATCGCATAAATGCCTGCATCGCCTGAACAAATCAACGCTACATTCTTGCCTTTTCCAGCCTGTTCCAACGCATACCGGCAACGATCTTCCTCGCCACCCAATGGGAAATCGGATCGTGTTTTACCCGTCGCTAACGGCCCCAACAGATCAATATACAATCCGTATCCTACCAGTTCTTCAGACTGCGCGATCAATTGGCTAGCTTCTGGTGTACGCCACGAATGTTGCCCCGGTCCAATTCCTACGATCGCCAACTTACCACGCGAACGACCCGCCATCTCGGTAATAACGTCCGGCGCACGTGCAACTGCACAAGTCGCATTGGCCGTTTTAGCCTTTTCGACAACCAGCACGGCGTCCGAACCAGCCGCTGCCAACGCAGCGCCTTCCGACACACCGTGACAGCCGACCTCGGCGAAGACCACATCCGACGGATTTGCCAACCGCGAGGCTTCCGCCTCCAACGTCACAGCATCAAACAAACGGTAGGGCACACCCAGACGCCGCGCCGTTTCAATCATTGCCGGCTCGTCGGCTTTCAGGTCCAACGAGGTAACACATGCGACTGCCTCAGCAGCAATACTCGCCTTCGCCAAAGCGCCTCGCACCAAATCCCACATTTCCGAAACATCACATCCACGCGCACAACCAAGCCCCAAGGCAAAGCGTTGCGGGTGGTATACAAGCGCATCCGCACCTGCGTCAGCGGGCGCCTCGGAAGTTACCAAACGCACTGGCCCGTCGCCTGATTCCAAATTCCAGATGTTCTCACCCTCAATGATTGGCTTTTCGCCCGAAAGCATCGCCATCATCACGGATTTCGCATCCTCTGGGTTCTTCAATCGCCACCCCGCAGGCGGTTCGTCCAACGCGACACCCAGCGCCACATCGCCCGCAGTCGTGATCGCTGCTTGTCGCCCAAGAACCTCTGCAATCTGTTTAGCCAACCGGTTCGCACCGTGATGCCCACCCAATAGCGGCACGACCGCTGAACCGTCATCCGGCACTGCAATCACCGGCGGCTCAAGACGTTTATCGGCCAAAACCGGCGCAACGGCCCGAACCAGTATGCCGGCGGCACAAACACCAATCACCGGATGACCCGCTTGAAACAGCATGCGGATATGATCCAGTGCATTCGGAAAATACGCATCGGCGCGATCACAACGGCCCTCACGACCATGAACAGGCGCACCGATTGCCGAAGCAATGCAAAGCGCAGTCGCCTGGCCGGAGCGGGAAAGACATACAACAACAGGATTTAGTTCAGCCACGGATCTTGGCCTTTCGTAACGAGGATCATTGAAAAATATGGTGCAGTTTCAGGCGCATCATCCAGCGCCATAACCTTCTGGTTTGGCAGGCTGGCACGCTCGATATAAGCGGCGTTGGTCAGGTTTAGGGCTGACAAAACACGTCGGATTTTTGGTAGGTGGCGGCCCACTTTCATGATTACCACAGCCTCGGCAACCGCGATGCGGTCTCGCATGGCGGTTTCTTCAAGAGGCCCGGGAATAATGGTTAAAACTTCGTTCCGCGCGGTCAACGGGCGGCCGGAAACGGCTGCACAGGTTGTTACCGACGTCACGCCGGGTACAACTTCGGTTTCGTACTTCCCGGAAAGCCGCGCAAATAAATACATGAACGAGCCGTAGAAAAACGGGTCCCCCTCACATAGCACAACCACGTCACGCCCCGCGTCCAGATGCACAGCAATATCCGCCGCACCTTGGTCATATGCCGCCTGTGCGGGGTCGCGTTCAACTGTCATCGGGATATGAATCGTGATCTCGGCGGCATCCTCGGGGATCACATCCGCCGCGATGGAACGTGCGAAACTTTCGCCATCTTCAAGCGCTGGATACGCCACCACTTCGGCGCCCGAAATCAGGCGATAGGCCTTCAGCGTCATCAGCTCCGGATCACCGGGGCCGAGGCCGATACCATACAACGTTCCACTCATCTTTTAATCAAACTCCACTGCGTGACTGGGCGCAAAGGTTTCCAAGAAGTTAACGAACCCAGAGGCTCCACCCGGTTCACCGAAATCTGTACCAGATCTCCGCCAAATTCCTTGTAAAGCTGCACCAACAAGGCTTCGCTTTCCAACGTAACAGCATTCGCGACCAACCGCCCCAGAGGACGCAGCGCATCCCAACAAGCTGTAAATGTTTCTCGCGACAGCCCACCACCAATAAAAATGGCATCCGGTGCGGCCAAACCGCTAAGGGCCTCAGGTACAGAACCATCGATCAATTTCAACGCCGGAACGCCGAGCGCTTGCGCATTGCCAGCCGCCATGGTCCGACGGTCGGCGCGGGGCTCAATGCCCACCGCACTGGCATATCGCGCAGCCCGCATCCATTCAACGGCAACCGATCCACAGCCCGTGCCAACGTCCCAAAGCAGCGCGCCCCGCATTGGCATTAACTTCGCCAAAGTCGCTGCGCGAACTTCGCGTTTGGTCATGGTGCCGTCGTGGATAAACACCTCATCAGACATCCCCGGCACACGCGGCAAGAGGGCCGCATCCGGTGCGGCGACACATTCCACTGCCAGTGTGTTGAATGCGGGAACCTCGTGATCCCATTCCGCGGCAACACCATCAAACCGTTGCTCGTTCGCGCCGCCCATCGCCGCCAAAACTGTCATACGACTTTGCCCAAAACCACGTGCTGTCAGGAAGGCCGCGATCTGCGCGGGTGTTTCTGCACCCGTCGTCAGGATCAACAATCGCACGTCCGGTTGAATAAACGCGATCATTTGTTCAACTGGCCGACCATGCACAGTCAGGGTTTCCAAGTCCGCCATACTCCACCCCATACGGGCCGCGGCTAACTGAAAAGCTGAAACCTGTGGATGATACGTTATTTCGTCAGCCGGAATGCTCCGCCCGATCCGCGCCCCGACCGAAAACCACAACGGATCACCGGTTGCCAGCACCACAACCCGCTTGCCGCGACGCAACTCCAGTTCGCCAATCAACGCATCGAAAGGCGAAGGCCATTCCAGCATTTCCGCCGAATTATTCGCCGACAACGCATGATGCCGCGCGCCGCCAATAATCACTTCGGCAGCCTCGACAACCGTGCGCGTGGCAGGGGTCAAACCCGCAATACCGTCTTCGCCGATTCCGACGATATGCAGCCACGGGGTCATGATCTTACGCCTTCTATGAGGGCACGAATGGTTCCGTGATGGTCACTCCATGCCGCGAACACTTTGCGGGCATATTTTTCGACCTCTACGGCATGTTCATCCGCGTTAGCTGCAGCATGTATCGCTTCGATTGTGATCGACTGCGCCCCTTCGGGCTGATCCAGATAAGGGAATTCGCGGGGGCCAGCCGCCGACTTCAGGAAGGCAACAATGCTTTCAGTCGACTCGCCATACTCGAAACGTAGCATAAGGCCAGCGAGATGTATGTTAAGTGATTGACTCGCACGACGCTCGTCTGCGATGGAATGGTGGGCACAATAAGCGTCCGTCAGCAAACGATGCGACTTATAATACTCCTGATCACTAAACTCCCGCGCCAAAACTTCGCCGTACATTTCCCAGCATGGGCCGTTCGGTGACATATATGCATGTGTGGGCCCGTGATTATCCGGCGCGGTATATCCACAGGCAGGGCAGCCAACTTCTGTCATCCTTTTTCCTCCGGCAAACCTGCCGCCATTGCATTTACCGCAGCCGACGCTATGGCCGATCCGCCGCGCCGACCTTGTAACGTTAAAAACGGAACACCACGAGGGTTCGCTGCCAGCTCTGCCTTGCTTTCAGCCGCCCCGACAAACCCGACCGGAAACCCGAGGATGGCTGCCGGTTTCGGCCAGCCCTGATCCAGTTTTTCCAGCAGATGGAAAAGCGCCGTTGGGGCGTTGCCAATCGACACCACGGCCCCTTCAATATGATCACGCCACAGCTCAACCGCTGCTGCCGAACGGGTTGTACCCAGCGATTTTGCCAATCCGGCTGTGCGCGGGTCATTCAAGGTAACGACGACCTCGTTATCAGATAGATAGCGACGGATTACCCCCGCCCCGACCATTTCCACATCGCAGAGGATCGGCGCACCATCAATAATTGCGTGATGGGCGGCTGCATGAACATCCGGTGAAAACGCCAGATCATCAACAATATCTATCATGCCGCAGGCGTGAATTAGACGAATAGCAGCGGGGTGCAAATCTGTTGGTAACCGCGAGAAATCCGCCTCTGCGCGAACCGCCGCAAAGGATTGGGCGTAGATCGTCGAGGGGGATTTCTCGTAGTCCATCATCAGTCTTTCAATCGGCTGCGCACAGATTCCGGCCCGTGCGGATGGTCCGCTTGCGGGTATTCGGGATGCGCATGATCGTGATCATGGTGATGATGGTGGTCGTGATCATGGCTGTGTGTATGCGTGTGTTCATGGTGATGGTGGTCCACGTCCAAACGACACGCGCCTGTGCAGAAGTCATCGCACAAATCACAGGTCTCGACAGTCGCGCCCGGTGCGTTGGCGCCTTGGCCCTCAACGTGGTGGTGGTGGCT